>DATADI010000558.1:0-12511 GCA_036258615.1 Thermomonospora sp.
CGCCCTGCGGGACCGCCGAGACGGCCGGTCGCCGTGCCCGCCTGGGCCGCCGCCGTCCGCAGCCGGGACAGCGCCGGCGCGGTCTGCCCGGCCGCCGTCCGCAGCCGCGTCACCGGGGCGGACGCCTGGGTGGCCGCGCCCCGGAGCCGCGCCAGGGGCGGTGACGTCTGGGCGACCGCCGTGCGGAACCGGGTCAGCGCCGTCGTCGCCTGGAGGACCGCCGCCCTCATGCCGACCGCCGTGGTCTCACTGCAGTGACCTCTCGATCTCGGTGAGTTGCCTCCGGAACCGTGCGGCCTCCGGATGGGTGTTGCGCAGGACGCCGATCAGCTCGTTGAGGGCCCTGGTGGTACGGGCGGCCTCGGCCACCGGGGCGGGGCGTCCCCCCGGCCGTCCACCGGCGGGGCCGGTCGCGCGCCGGGCCGCCTCCAGGCGGGTGATCCGCTGGTGGGCCCGCCGGATGTCGGCGTGCGCCCGGCCGGCCAGGGTGCGGACACCGGTGATGCGGGCGCTCAGGGCCCGGTTGACGTTGTCGAGGGACGCCCGCAGGCGGGCGGCGCTCGCGTCGGCGGGCCCGGTCGCCCGGCCCCGGGCGGCCTGGCCGTCCGCGGTGCCGCGCCGCCCGAGGAACCAGCCGCCGATCTGGCTCCAGGTGATCTGGCGGCCGGGCACGGAGATGCCCTGTTCGTCGATCTTCAGCGCGGCGGGGTCGATCTTGACGAGGCTGGGATCGAGGTTGAACCCGGTGCCCTTGAGGTTGGCGGCCGTCAGCCCGGCCTCCAGGGGCTTGATGCGTTCCTCCAGGTCGGCCCGCATCGCGGCGGTCTCGGTCTCCAGCCGGGTCACCGTCTGCCTGAGCTGCCGCACCACGGGCTCGACCGGGTCGAGCCGCCGCCGCAGCTCCGCCACCCAGGACGCCACGCCGTCCGGCGCGGCCGGATCCAGCTGCCGTTCGACGGCGCTGAGCCGTTCCTCCGGCGAGGTCACGGCGGTCTCCTTCCTGGTTGCGTTACAGCGCGGACAGGAACGCGGCGATCTGGGCGGGCCCGGCGCCCTCGGGGACCGGCGCGTCGCCGGGCCGTTCCCCGGGCGGGGCGGGCCGGGGCACCGGTTCGGGGGGCGGGGGCTGCTCGGCGTCGGGGTCGCCGTGCGCGACCGCGAACATCCAGTTGGCGACCGCGAGATGGTCGGCCACGGCGGCGAGGAGGTGGTCGGTGACGCTCCACCGTGCCGACTCCCCGTGCAGGGCGCAGGCGAGGGCGGAGTCGGCGGGCAGGTGTTCCACCAGGACCCGCAGGCGCCGGGAGGTCAGCGTCCCCCGGTGCCAGTCGAGCAGGTCGATGCCGTAGTAGCGGAGCAGGTCGGCTTCGAGCGCCTCGGCGTGCTCGTCGACCAGGGCGCCGAGGCTCAGCCTTCCCCCAGGCTCAGGCCCGTCTGCTCGCCGTAGGCGTCCAGCAGGGCGGCCACGTCCTGGACGCTGACGTCGTGCTCGCAGAACCGCTCGAACTGCTCGGCCCCGAGGAGCAGTTCCAGCAGCCCGTCCAGGTCGTTGTCGTCGAGGTCGGCCATGCGCCGGGCGACGCTGCGGGGGAACTCGGTGGGCAGGCCGAAGACCTCGCCGTCGAGTTCGAACCGCCACTCGTGGCCGAGGGCCTCCAGGCGTTGGGCGCGGGCGGCGTTGACGTTGAAGACGGTCATGGTCACCTCGCTGGTGCGGTGTTCTGTGCGGGCGGGGTCGTGGCGTAGGCGGGGTCCTTCATCAGGAAGGTCACGAGCGGGGAGGCCTGGTCGGCGGCCAGCGCGGTGAACGTGACGCCGAGGCGCACCGGGGCCGTGCGGGTGAGGGCGATCTCCTCGGTCTCGGTGACCTGGCCGCGCGGCACCACCAGCCGGTAGACGATGTCCTCCCCGTCGGAGAACTCGACCGCGAGCATCCGTTCGTCGAACACGGGCTCGGCGGCCATCTGGTAGCTGAACATGCCGCCCGTCGCGGCGGCCTTGACCGCTCCCCCGCCGAAGAAGAACGGCAGGGTGTCCTCGTTGAGCTGCAGGAGCTGGAACTTGAAGGTGACGTCCCGGTCGGAGTAGACGAACCGCGCGGCGCTGACGCTCTGCCAGGTGTCGATGGGGTCGATCTTGTCCTTCTTGGCGATCTTCACCCCGTCGGTGGTGGTGTAGCCGAGGTCGCGCCAGGCGGCGTCCCAGGGGGCGGCGGCGTCGGCGGGCGCCCGGCTGCCCGGCGGGGCCACCAGGACCCGGCCGCGTCCGGCGACCCGGATCTCCTTGGAGTTGGTTCCGGGCATTGGTCCTCCTCGAGATGTCGGATGGTGCGGGCGGGGCCGGGACGTCAGGACGCCGCGAGCACGACGCGGAGCACCGCCACGTAGCGCCTGCCCTGGGGGTGCCGGTAGTCGGGCAGCCAGCGCGGCCCGTCCTCCTCGACCACGTCGGTGACGCGTCCGCCGGGGTAGCCGAGCCCGCGCACCGCCAGCACCGCGGCCCGCGCGACCAGCGCGGTGGCGTGCGCCGCCGCCTTGTCCGGCCCGAACGCCTCCAGTTCCACGAGGGCCTGGTCGAGCCGCAGGTCGTCGACCCACGCGCCGCCGACCCGGGAGATGAGCACGGCGCGGCGGGTGCCGTCGAAGCCCGGCGGGGGCATGGTGTCCACCAGCACCCCGGTCAGCTCGGAACGGTCCCGCAGCCGGTCGACCAGGAAGCGCTCCACGTCGGCGAAGACGAGCAGCGGCTCGGCCAATTCCCCACCCCCACGGCCCGGTCCGGAATGCCCGGAGGCGCACGCGGGGATGGCGCCTTCCGGGTATTCCGGAGGTCATGGCGGAACACTAACGAGGCAAAGTCCCGGGACGCGTCACGACAAAGGCGGAATGTCAGGGGATGGGGATCCGTTTTTGCCAACCGTTTACTTCACGAAGTCCGTTCCCAGCCTCGCGGCGGCGCGTGCGTCCCGAGCCGTGGGTCGCGGCTGCGGTACACGAGGTACGGGCGGGTGAGGTAGCCGACGGGCGCGGTGAGCATGTGCACCAGGAGAACGCGGCGCCCTGGGGGCACCCGCGCGGCTCGTACTCCGGCCGGTCGGGGCCCACGGAGGGGTAGTCGGTCTGCTGCGCCTCCCTGGTGATGATGCCGTCCTTGACGTACACCTTCCAGGAGCAGGAGTCGGTGCAGATCACCCCGTGCGTGGACCGCACCACCTTGTCGTGCGGCCAGCGGTCCCGGTAGAACTCGTCGGCCCCGCGGCCTCCCGGCTTCCGCATCACGCGCAGGTCCGGCGACACCTCGGCCCTGGTGAAGAAGCGGCGCGTGGCCACCAGCGCGACGGTCATCCGACCGTCGAGCGCCGCCCGCCGCGCCCGCCACAGCGGTCACCGACCCCACCCGGCTCGCCGGAACCAGCAGCGCGACCAGCGCGAACGTCGCCCCGCTGCCCGCGCCCAGCGCCGCCGCCATCGCCAGGAACATGATCGTCCCGGTCGGGGCCAGCGAAGGGGTCGCCGCCTGCACGAGCGCGGCCACGGTCACCACCGTGAACGACGCCACCAGCGCCCGCACGGCCCCCACCCGGTCCGACAGCCATCCGCCGACCGGGCGCATCACCACGGCGAGCAGCACGAACCCCGCCATCCGGTCGGCCGCGTCCGCCTGCTCCGGCCCGTACGCGGTGCGCAGGTACACCGAGAAGGCGACGTATCCGCCGAACGACACCGCGTACAGCGCGGACGCCTGCCAGGTCACCGCGAGCCGCGCGGTCGCCCCAGCCGCCGCGACAGCGGTTCCCGCGACACCGTGCGGCCGGGGGCCTCGCGCAGCGCTGAGCCGCAGCGCGTCCTGGAAGTGCGGGCCGAGGGGGCTCAGCAGCGCTCACGCCCAGAAATTGATCACTCTCCGCAACCAGCACTGGAACCCGGCAATCCGGGGATTCACGTCGAGCCAGACGATTCCGGCTTTTCACATCTCCGCAGGCCAGCACTCTGATCAGGAAGGCCCGCGGCGAATTCCGGTGGCTTCTTGCCTCATACACCGTGTGACGCTTGCGTGGCATCTGGTAGTGATGTGGCGCTCGCGGGATTCTCATCTCGCGCTGAGTGACCACATCCCCTTGTTCCGGGTCCACCCGGGTCTCCTGGAGTTCTGGTGAAGCATCCCTGTACGTCCGCGCGTCCTCCTGGCCTGTCCGACCTCCGGCGGCGCCGCCCGCTCGCCTCGGCCGTCACCGCGACCGTCACGGTGGTCGCGCTGGCCGCGGGGTGCGGGGGCGGCGGGTCGTCCGGCGGCGGGCGCACGGCACCGGACCTGGGCAAGCTGCCGCAGGCCACGACGTTCACGTCGCTGAAGGGCCTGCCGCAGGACCCCGAGAACGCCCCCGCCGGAGACGGCACGGTGGTGCATCCCACCACGCCGGTGCCGGTGTCGGCGCGACCGGGCGGGCCGCCTGTGGCGGTGCTCCCGGACAAGCAGTTGGACGGCCCCACCTGGGTCCCGGTCGTGGAGAACGCCCAGGGCTGGCACCGGGTGATGCTCCCCAGCAAGCCCAACCGGACCACCGGATGGATCCCGGCCACCGGCGGCACGCTCACCATGGCCCAGACCCCGTACGTCGTGAAGGTCCAGGTCGGCAGGCGGCGGCTCACCCTCGTCAAGTCCGGCCGCACGGTCAAGTCGTGGACGGTGGCCGTGGGCGCCGCCGCGACGCCCACGCCCGTCGGCACGACGTTCGTGCTGGCGCTGCTCAAGCCGACACGGCCCACGTTCAGCCCGCTCATCCTGCCGGTCGGCTCCCACTCGGAGACCCTCGACACCTTCGGCGGCGGGCCGGGCACGGTCGCCTTCCACGGCTGGAACGACACCACGGTGTTCGGCAAGGCCGTCACCCACGGCTGCGTCCGGGTCCCCTCCGACGCGCTGACGCACCTGTCGAAGATCCCGCTGGGCAGCCCCGTCGTCGTCACGGCGTAGCCCGGCACACCCCCGAGAAGAAGGAAGAACATGCGTGTGACCACGTCCGCCGCCGTCCTGGCGGCCCCGTTGATCGTCGCCGCCGCCCCCGCCGCGCACGCGGCGCAGGACGCGCCCCGGGGCGGTCACAGCTCGGCCTACGGCCTCGCGGCCTCCGGGCCGGTGTCGGTCGCCGCCACCCCGGCGGTGGCGTCGGCCGGGAGACAGCCGGTCCGCAGGAGCGCCCTCGGCGTGACCGCCAACCCGCTGGTGCGCGCCTCGGTGCTCAGGGTCTCCGCCCGGGCCGGGCACGGCCGCGCCTCCGTGGCCGACGTCGCGCTGGCCAAGGCGGGCCTGTCGGCGAAGCTGATCACGGCGAAGTGCGAGAACCGCAACGCCGTCTCCACCCTGGTCAACGCCAGGCTCGCCGGCACCCGGCTGAAGGCCGCCGCGAGCCCCAACAGCGCCCTGACCGTGACGGTCGGCGGGATCGGCGCGGTCTCCGTCGTACTGAACAAGCAGGTCCGCCACGCCAACGGCGGGGTGACCGTCACCGCCGTCGAGATCACCCTGCCGCCCGTCCTGGGCAAGACCCAGAAGGTCTCCCTCGCCTCGGCCACCTGCCTGCCCGCGGGCGCCCGGCCGGGCCCGTCGCCCAGCGTCAGCCGCACGCCCGGCGTGCCCGGCCCGAGCGTCGGACCCAAGGCCCCGCGCCTGCCGATGCCGTCGGCTCCGCTCCCGGCGGCCCCGGTCCCCACGCCGGTGCCCCGGGACCTGCCCGTGACGGGCTGACCCGGCCGTGAGCGGCGGCGTACCGGGGCGTCCGGTACGCCGCCGTTCAGCGTTTCAGGACGATGAGGGCGATGTCGTCCCGGGGAAGGTCGTCCTGGAAGGCCAGCACGCGGTGCAGGAGGCGGTCGGCGACGCCCCGGGCGGTCAGGTCCCCGCTGGCGGCCAGCAGCTCCGTCAGCCGGTGCTCGTCGAAGAACTCCCGTTCGCTGCGGGCCTCCTCCACGCCGTCGGTGAAGAAGAGGACCGCGTCCCCGGGAAGCAGCGTCACGGTGCTGTCGGACACCGACACCTCGTCGAGGATCCCCAGCAGGTCGCCCTCCCGCCCGATCTTGCGGACCCGTCCGTCCGCGGACGCGTGCAGCGGCGCGGGATGGCCGCCGAGCGACACCGTCAGCTGGAACGAGCCTCCGCTCTCACGGCGCAGGCGGGCGTAGACGGCGGTCAGGAAGCGCTCGGTCCGCTGGCGGACCAGCGCGGTGTTGAGCCTCCGCAGCACGCCGCTCGGCCGCTCGGACTCCGTCGCGACGGCCCGGACGGTGTACCGCGCCAGGCTGGTGACGACGGCGGCCTCCGCGCCCTTGCCGCACACGTCCCCCAGGACGAGCCCCCACTCCCCCGGAGCGGTCTCGAACAGGTCGTAGAAGTCGCCGCCGACCTCGTCCCCGTGCCCGGCGGGCCGGTAGGCGTCGGCGACGTCCAGCCCCGGCACCGGCGGCAGGGCGGGCGGCAGCAGGCTCCGCTGCAGGGTCTCCGCCAGGACCCGGGCGCGGCGTTCGGACTCCTGGGCGCGCTGCCGGGCCAGCAGCAGCTCCCGTTCGTAGGCGCGCCGGTCCGTGGCCCGGAACACGCAGGTCAGGACCATGTCCGGGCCGCCGTCCGGGGGGTGCCTGAGCACCGAGCTGAGCAGCACGGGCAGCCGGTCGCCGCCGGCGCACACCAGGTCCACCGCGATCTCCGCCACCGCGCCCTGCATCGTGACCAGCGGCGCGTAGTGGGTCTCGTAGAAGATCCGGTCGCCGACGGCCAGCAGCTCCTGGAAGCGGGTCCCGCCGAGCAGGCCGGCCCGGGTGTGCCCGGTCCAGGTCAGCAGGGTGGCGTTGACCTTGACGATCGTCCCGTCCGGGAGGGTGGACAGCAGCCCGCAGGGGGAGTGCTCGTAGAGGTCCCGCAGCGCCGCCGCGTCGTCGTTCCCCTCCACCGCCGGGCCCTAGCTCCGCAGGAACGCCCTGATCGCGGCGATGGTCTCCTCGGGGGCGCTGAGGTTGGGGCAGTGGCCCGTGGCCCGCATCCGGACGAGCACGCTGCCGGGGACGGCCTCGTGGACGTAGCGGCCGACCGCGTCGGGGGCGATGACGTCGTCGGAGCACTGCAGGACCAGCGACGGCACCGTGACCCTGGGCAGGTCGGCGCGGTTGTCGGACAGGAAGGTCACCCGGGCGAACTGCCGGGCGATGCCCGGGTCGGTGCGGCAGAAGCTGTTGGTCAGCTCCTCGCCCAGCTCCGGCCGGTCGGGGTTCTGCATGATCGTGGGGGCCATCGCGCTCGACCAGCCCAGGTAGTTGCTGTCCAGGGAGCCGAGCAGCTCGTCGATGTCGGCCCTGCGGAACCCGCCGACGTACCCGTCCTCCTCGACGTCGACGTAGCGGGGCGACGGGCCGACCATGACCAGCCGGTCGAACCGGGCGGGCTCGGCGTTGACGGCGAGCACGCCGATCATGGCGCTGACCGAGTGGGCGACCAGGACGACCCGCTCCAGGCCCAGCTCCCGGATGATCTCCAGCAGGTCGCGGGCGTAGCCGTCCAGGGAGGCGTACCGCTCGGGCGAGTAGGCCGACAGGTCGGACCCGCCCGCCCCCACGTGGTCGAACAGCACGACCCGGTACTCGTCCTCGAAGGCCGGTGCGACGAGCCGCCACATGGTCTGGTCGCAGCCGAAGCCATGGGCGAACACCATCGGCCGCCCGTCCGGCGGGCCGCCGACGTGCACGTTGTTACGTTCCAAGACGCCCACCACCACAACGTACCCGAGACCCCGGACCGGGCACCCGGGGTGATACTGGGAAGAGGGCGTCGCCACGGCGGCCACGGTGAGGGGGCGCGTGTGATGCCGCAGTCGCTGCCCAGCCCGGCCGTGCTGGCCGGGCCCGACGGCTTCGAGGTGCTGCGCGAGGCCATGTGGAACCGCGCCGTGCCGATGCGGGTCGAGGTCCGGCGGCCCGGCGAGTTCGCGATGCGCTGGCGGACGTCGCGGTGGGGGCCGCTGGAGGTCGCCTGCGTCGACAGCCCGCGGGCCACGCCGGTCGAGTGCGTGCGGACCGCGTCCGCGATCAGCCGGGCCGACCCGGGCGCGTACGCCGTCCTCCTCCAGCGGGTGGGCCGGACGGGCATCGCCCAGCTGGGCCGGGAGGACGTCCTGGCCCCGGGGGAACTGGCCCTGGTGGACACCACGCGGCCGTTCTCCGAGACGTACGGGGCGGGGCGGCTGGACCGGCTGGTGGCGCTGTTCCCGCGCGACGCCCTGGGGGTGTGCCCGGAGGACGTCGCCGCCCGCCTGGCGGGCCGGGCGCTGCCCACCGGGGACGGCGTCGGGCCGCTGCTGGTCCCGCTGCTGGCCGCCATGAACGACCATCCGGCGCAGCCGCGGCCGGTCACCGAGTACGCGGCCGGCAACGCGCTGGACCTCCTGGCGGTGTTCCTGTCCGGCCTGCTGGACAGCCCGGCCGGCCAGGAGGACGTGGCGGCGCGGTCGCTGGTGCTGCGGGTGAAGGCCCATGTCCGCCGCCACCTGGCCGACCCGGACCTGTCACCGCCCGCGGTGGCGGCGGCCCACCACGTGTCCCTGCGTCATCTGCAGAAACTCTTCGCCGAGCAGGGCCTGACGGTGTCGGGTCTCATCCGCCGGGAGAGGCTGGAGCTGTGCCGCCGCCGTCTGGAGGACGCGGCTCACACGGGAATGTCGGTGACCGAGATCGCCCACCAGGCCGGTTTCCGCGACTCCGCGCACTTCAGCAGGGTGTTCAAGGCCGCCTACGGTGTCAGTCCCCGTGAGCACCGCATGCTGGCCGCATTCCGGTGATTCCGCCGTTTAGGATGCGAGTGAGCCGACGCCTTCCGGGATGCCATGGACGATATTCCGAATTACTTGTTTCTCGGTGCTCTCGTCGTCGTTTCGGTCGTCACGTGGGTCGCTGTGTTCAGGTGGCGGCGAAGCATCCGGGGTGGCTCGGGTGTCGTCCGTGAACTGCACCCGTACGAGCTGGCCTATCTGCGCGAGGGCGCGGGTTTGAGCGTGAAGGCGGCGCTCGGTTCACTCCATGTGGGAGGGGTGCTCGGCTCGGTCCCTCGCGACACGCCGGGGCCGGTTCACCCCATGGACCAGCACTACATGAGGGTGACGGGGAGTCCCCGGCACGCGCTGACCCCTCTGGACGAGGCGGTCCTCACGGCGGCACGTGAACACAGCCGCGCGTATGGGTTCCGGTTCGGCCAGGTGGCCTCGGACGCCCGGGTCCGGGAGGCCCTCGGCCTGATGCGGCGGGGACTCGAACATGACGGGCTGGCCCTGGCCGCCGCCCGGCGTCGTCGTCTGCGGCTGGCCGCTCTCCCGCTGGCGGCGCCCGTGGCGGTGTGCGGGATCTGGCTCGCGGTGATCACGCGGCGGGAACCGCCGGACGAGCGTGCCGGATGGGCGATGGCGTGCGCCCTCGTCGCGGGGACGGTGCTGCTCGTGGCGGTGGTCGCGGGTCTGCTGGGCTCGGCCTCCACGACCCTCGCGGGAGCCAGGGCGGTCGCCGCCGGGAGCCGGGGCGGAGCCTCCTCGGGACGTTCCGGCCCTGACGAGGCCGCGCTCGCCATCGCGCTCGGCGCCCAGCACGTCAGCGGGATCGAGAGGCCGTTCGCTCATGCCGCCCGGATCATCCGGGGTCCCTCCCACGACTGACGGCGCGTTTCACGAAGGCGGGCACCGGCAAGGTGCCCGTGCAGAAGACGACAGGAGAGAGCATGTCGCGTGTCGGGGCCGTCATCCTTCTCCTGGCGGCCTGCCTCCTGCCCGTGACGCCCGCCGTCGCCGACGGGCGGGACATGTCGGCGACCATCCGGTACACCGAGTACGGCGTGCCGCACGTCCGCGCCCGCGACCACACCAGCCTGGGCTTCGGGACCGGTTACGCCGCGGCCAGGGACAACGTCTGCCTCATCGCCCAGGGTGTGGTGACCTTGCGCGGGGAACGGTCGCGCTACTTCGGGGCGAACGGCGCTCCGGACGAGTCCCTGTCCTCCGCGACCACGAACCTGGCCAGCGACACGTATTTCAGGACCATCAACGACAGCGGTGTGGTGGAGAGGCTGCTCACCAGGCCGTACCCCTACGGGCCTCGTCCGGAGGTGCGCGAGCTGTCGCGGGGCTGGGCGGCGGGTTACAACAGGTTTCTGCGCGAGGGCGCGATCAGGGATCCGGCGTGCGCGGGGGCCCGCTGGCTCACGCCGATCACCGAGATCGACGTTCATCGCCGTGCCTACGCGCTCACCGTGCTGCTGGGGTCCGGGCTCGCGGCGGACGAGATGATCGCCGCCACCCCGCCCGCGCGCACCTCGCCGAGCCCCCGGCCCCGTGACGCGGTGCGGGCCGCCCGTGCGGTGCGGCGGGTCATCGGGGGCAGCGCGGGGAGCAACGCGATCGCGGTGGGCGGCGGGGCGACCACGACCGGACGCGGCCTGCTGCTGGGCAATCCGCACTTCCCGTGGCACACCGGGCGGCGCTTCTGGCAGGTGCACCAGACGATCCCCGGGCGGCTGGACGTCTCCGGCGCGGCGGTGCTGGGCTCGCCGATCGTGTCCATGGGGTTCAACGGGATCTTCGCCTGGAGCCACACGGTCGCCTCGGGGATGGTGTTCTCGCTGACGCAGCTGCGCCTCGCGCCGGGTGACCCGACGTCCTATGTGGTGGACGGCCGCCGGGAGCGGATGACCCGCCGCGAGGTGACCGTGCAGGCCCGGCAGCCGGACGGCTCGGTGAGGCCGGTGACCCGGGTCCAGTGGTGGACGCGGTACGGCCCGGTCATCACCTCGTTGCTGGGGGAACTCGACCTGCCGTGGACGACGTCGGCCGCGTTCGCGCTGTCGGATCCCAACCGGATCAACCTGCGTTTCATGAACACCGATCTCGAGCTGGGCACGGCGGGTTCCACCGGTGACGCGCTCCGGACGTTGAAGCGGACCCAGGGAATGCCATGGGTCAACACCATCGCCGCCGACGCTCGCGGAAAGGCGCTGTACGCGCAGCAACAGGTGCTGCCGAACATCCCCGACGCGTTCGCACAGCGGTGTAACACGGCGTTGGGCAGGCAGATCTTCCCGCACAGCGGTCTGGCGGTCCTGGACGGCTCCCGCGAGGTCTGCACGCCGGGGCAGGCACCGGGAGCCCTGCAGCCGGGGATCCTCGCCCCGGATCGCTATCCCGTCCTCGAACGGCCCGATTACGTGACCAACTCGAACGACAGTCACTGGCTGACGAATCCGGCGCAGCCGTTGGAGGGCTTCGACCGGATCATCGGGGATGAGCGCACCGAACGTTCCCTGCGTACCCGGAGTGGTCTGGTCGCGATGAGGGACCGCCTCGCCACAGGCCCGTTCACCAGGGCCGCCATGCAGGGACTCGTGCTGTCCAACCGCGACCTCGCCGGGGCCCTCGCGGCAGGTGACACCGTGCGGATGTGCCGTGCGCTCGGCCTTGGGGAGCCCTGCGAGGCGTTGCGCCGCTGGGATCGCCGCAGCGCCGTCGGGAGCCGGGGCGCGTTGTTGTTCGAACGCTATTGGCGCAGGGCCGTGGATTCCGGTGCCGATGTGTGGAAGGTGCCGTTCAGGGCCTCCGACCCGGTCGGCACCCCACGGGTCCTCAACACCGGCGCGCCCGCCGTGCGGAAGGCCCTGACCGACGCCGTCGCGGAACTGAACGCGTCCGGCATTCCGTTCGACGCGCCGCTGGGGCGTCACCAGTATGTGGTGCGTCAGGGGAAGCGGATTCCGATCGGGGGCGGTGACGAGCACCTCGGCGTGCTCAACCTCATCCAGGCCAGATGGACGCCCGGGAAGGGGTACACCGAGGTCGATTTCGGGTCCAGTTACCTTCAGGTGGTCTCGTTCGACGGGGATCGCTGCCCGGATGCCCGGACCTTGCTGACCTACGCGCAGTCGGCCGATCCGACCTCTTCGCACTTCGCCGACCAGACGCGTCTTTTCTCACGCGGGCGGTGGGCGGTGGGTCGTTTCTGCGAGAAGGACATCGTTTCCGCGCCCGGCCTGAAGGTCGTCCGGATCACCGACCGCCGTCCGTGAGCACGGCACCGGCGGGAGGATCCCCGCCGCGTGGCGGACCCTTCTCAGGGGCCGCCCGTCTCGGTCAGGTCGAGGCTCGGCGGGAAGGGGAAGCCCTCGTCGGCGGAGACGTCCTCGGAGGGGTGCAGCCGGGTGGCCAGGGTGCCGACGATGAGGTAGAGCATCGTCAGCCCGGTCGCCTCGGGGTCGGCGTCCGGTGGGAGACGGCCCTCGTCGGCCATCCGCCGGGCGGCGGCGGTGCAGGCGGTCAGGGCGCGGGCGAGCGCGGTGCGGACGCTCGCCGACGCGTCCGCGTCCCGCCGGGCGGCCAGCAGGAGGTCGAAGACCAGCTCGATCGGCGGTCCCGTGGCCGCCACGGCGTCGGCGGTGGCGGCGGCGGCCTCGGCCGGGGCCGTGCCCGCCTGCCGGCGCAGCGCCCTGGCGACGGTCG
>DATADI010000559.1:0-11907 GCA_036258615.1 Thermomonospora sp.
GCGCCGCCGGGCGTCCGGTGGCGCCGCCCCGGGGAACTAGTCTCGTGATCAAGGGGCGCCATGGGACGGTGGCGGAGGCTGTTTCGCGGCGGTCTGTGCACACCCGCCGCCCGGCCTGTGGACAACGACGTCAGCGGGGAGCTGAGTTATGCACATCGGGATGATCGGCCTGGGTCGCTCTGAGCGACGGGCGCGGGGACATGGCCGAGCGGCCCTGGTGATCACCGGAACGAAGGCGGGGAGCTGAGCATGCACATCGGGATGATCGGCCTGGGTCGCATGGGCGGGAACATGGCCGAGCGGCTGCGGCGCGGCGGGCACACGGTCGTCGGGTACGACCGCGACCCGAAGATCAGCGACGTGGCGGGCCTGGCCGAGCTGGTGGAGCGGCTGCCGGCCCCGCGCGCGGTCTGGGTGATGGTGCCCGCCGGGGCGCCCACCCAGGAGACCGTCACCAGGCTGGCCGAGCTGCTGGAGCCCGGTGACGTCGTGGTCGACGGCGGCAACTCCCACTATGTGGACGACCAGAAGCACGGCGAGGAGCTGGCGGCCAAGGGCGTCGGCTTCATCGACTGCGGCGTCAGCGGCGGCGTGTGGGGACTGGAGAACGGCTACGCCCTGATGGTCGGCGGCGACGAGGAGCACGTGAAGCGGCTGATGCCGATCTTCGAGACGCTCAAGCCGGAGGGCGAGCACGGGTTCGTGCACGCGGGCCGGGTCGGCGCGGGCCACTTCACCAAGATGGTCCACAACGGCATCGAGTACGGCATGATGCAGGCCTTCGCCGAGGGCTACGAGCTGATCGCCGCCAGCGGCCTGGTGGACAACGTCCCGGAGACCTTCCGCAGCTGGCAGGAGGGCACCGTCATCCGGTCCTGGCTGCTGGACCTGCTGGTGCGGGCGCTGGACGCCGACCCCGAGCTGGACGACATCCGCGGGTACGCCCAGGACTCCGGCGAGGGCCGCTGGACGGTGCAGGCCGCCGTGGACCACGCCGTCCCCCTCCCGGTGATCACCGCGTCCCTGTACGCCCGGTTCGCCTCCCGGCAGGACGACTCCCCGGCGATGCGGGTGGTCGCGGCGCTGCGCAACCAGTTCGGCGGGCACGCCGTCGAGTCCGCCAAGGGCGCCGACTCCCCCGGCGCGGACGTCACCCCGCCCCCCGCCTGACCGATCGTCGTCCACAGCCCTGTGGACGAGGGTCCACAGCCGCTGTGGACTGCGGCCGTCCGGGTCCTGCCCTACCCTCGGTCCCGTGCATGTGGCCCACCTGTCGCTTCAGGACTTCCGCTCGTACGCGACCGCGGAGATCGCGTTGGAGCCGGGGGTCACCGTGTTCGTGGGCCCGAACGGGCAGGGCAAGACCAACCTGGTGGAGGCCGTCGGCTACGTCGCCGCGCACGGCAGCCACCGGGTCGCCACGGACGCCCCGCTGATCCGGCAGGGCGCGCCGCGCGCGATCGTCCGCGCCGGGGTGGTGCGGGACGACCGCCGCGCGCTCATCGAGCTGGAGATCAACCCGGGGAAGGCCAACCGGGCCCGGCTGAACCGCTCCCCCGTCCCCAGGCCCCGGGAGATCCTGGGGATGCTGCGCACCGTGCTGTTCGCGCCCGAGGACCTCGCGCTGGTCAAGGGCGATCCGGGGGAGCGGCGCCGGTACCTGGACGAGCTGCTGACCGCCCGCGCGCCGCGCTTCGCCGGGGTCCGCGCCGACTACGACCGGGTGCTCAAGCAGCGCAACGCCCTGCTCAGGTCGGCCGCCGCGCACCGCCGCTCCCCCGGCCCGGAGGTCCTGGGGACGCTGGACGTGTGGGACTCCCACCTGGCCCGCACCGGCGCCGAACTGCTGGCCGCCCGGCTGGCCCTGGTGTTCGAGCTGGGTCCGCTGGTCGCCAAGGCGTACGGGGCGCTGGCCCCCGGCGGCGGCGCGGTGGCCCTGTCCTACCGCAGCTCCCTGGGCGAGGACCTGCCCGAACGCGCCGGACGCGACGAGCTGGCCGCCCGCATGGAGGCGGCCCTGCGCGAGTCCCGCCGCCAGGAGCTGGAACGCGGGGTCAGCCTCGTCGGCCCGCACCGCGACGAACTGGTCCTCCAACTCGGCGACATGCCGGCCCGCGGTTACGCCAGCCACGGCGAGTCCTGGTCGTTCGCGCTGGCACTGCGCCTGGCCGCCTTCGAGCTGCTGCGCGCCGACGGCGACGACCCGGTCCTCATCCTGGACGACGTCTTCGCCGAACTGGACACCGGTCGCCGCCGCCGTCTCGCCGAGCTGGTCGCCCCCGCCGAACAGGTCCTGATCACCGCCGCCGTTCCCGAGGACGTGCCCGCCGAACTGACCGGCGCCTCGTTCACCGTCACCGACGGGGAGGTCCACCGTGCCGTCTGACCCCACCGACCGTCCACACCCTGTGGAAAACCAACCCCCCACCCCCTCCGCCCGGCCCGGCTCCCCCGGAACGGCGGGCCACCCGGCCGAGGCGCCCGATGCGTCCGGCTCCGCCGTCCAGGGTGGCTCCGCCTCTGCCGGAGGTGATGCGGGGGACTCCGGGGCCGGGAAGTCGGGGGTGGAGCTGGCGCGGGAGGCGTTGGCGCAGGCGCGGGCCGACGCGCGTAAGCGCGGGTCCGTACCGGGGCAGGGGAAGCGGAAGGGCGGCGGGCGGCCACGGCCGGTACGGGAGCCGGGGCGCGGGGGCGACCCGAAGCCGTTCGGGGCGGCGATCCGGGAGCTGCTGACCGACCGGGGCTGGGAGCAGCGGGCGGCCGTGGGCGGGGTCTTCGGCAACTGGGCGGGCATCGTCGGCCCGGAGCTGGCCCAGCACACCCACCCCGACCGTTTCGAGGACGGCGAGATCACCGTCGTCGCCGACTCCACCGCCTGGGCCACCCAGGTCCGCCTGCTCGCGCCGCAGCTCGTCCGCCGCCTCAACGAGGAGCTGGGGCACGGCACCGTCCGGCGCGTCAAGGTCGTCGGCCCCACCGCCCCGCGGCGTCCCGGCGCCTGGCGCGTCCGCTGACCGCCCGGGGTTCAGCCCGCGGGGACGAACGCCTCCAGCACCGCCTGGCTGTCCTCGTACATGTGGTGCTGGACGATCAGCCCGTCCCGCACGGTCAGGTGCAGGGCGAACCGCATGGTGAACGTCCGGCCGGTGGTCCGGACGGTCTGCACGCTCTCGCCGATCAGCACCGCGTGCGGCCCGTCGTACAGGACGCGGTCCAGCGTCACCGTGCCCTCGCAGAGCCGCCCGAAGGTGCGGTAGTGGTCGGCCACGTCGGCGCGGGTCGAGCGGGGGCGGATCCACGGCACCGCCGGATGGTCGTCCACAGGCCAGTTCACCCGCCACCCGACGGCCTCGGCGTACAACGCGGCGATGCGGTCGGGGTCGCCCTCGCCGCTGCGGCGCAGGTACTCCTCGATCACTTCCTCGGTCGTGGTCCCGACGGTCATGCCCGGTTGCCTCCCCGTGTCCGGCACCGCCCGCGGCGGCCGGACCAGCCTGCCGACCGCGCCGCCGGCCGGTCGATTACCTGGCAGGTAGCCGGGCCGGAGGACGGCGACCGAATGTCACCGGCCGGTGGCACCATGGGGGTGTGGCGGCGTTCCCGCCCCGCGAGGCCCGGCGGGGTGTCGTCGGCGCTGGTCAGGGCGCCGTACCCGGCGGGTGGGGCGCGGTGAACATCTGTTCGGTCACTTACTGACGAGTTTCGCGGCCAGCGCCACGTAGGCCAGAGAAGCCCCCCGGGCGCATGGGGGGCCCTGTCTTCCCGCCTGATCGTCCGCCACACGCCGTCCTAGCGCTCGCGAATGGCCCTTTTTGACGTACGACCCGGTAGAATGGAGGCGGGTTCAGGATGCTGCGCCGCCACGGGTCGTCCGGGGTCTGTCACACGTGACAACGGGCGCCCTTTCAGTGTGTTACGGGGCACACCGCGAACGCCGGGCACGGCGCGGGCGGCGGGCATCCCCGGCAGGAGGATCTCCTTTGGCGTACGACGCTAGTTCCATCACTGTCCTCGAGGGCCTGGAGGCGGTTCGCAAGCGCCCGGGTATGTACATCGGGTCGACCGGAGAGCGCGGGCTGCACCACCTCGTCTACGAGATCGTCGACAACAGCGTCGACGAGGCGCTGGCGGGCTATGCCGACACCATCGAGGTGACGCTGCTGGCCGACGGCGGCGTGCGGGTCAAGGACAACGGCCGGGGCATCCCCGTGGGCGAGCACCCGGTGGAGAAGCGCCCCGCGATCGAGCTGGTGCTGACCACCCTGCACGCGGGCGGCAAGTTCGACGGCAAGTCCTACGCCGTCTCCGGCGGCCTGCACGGCGTCGGCTCGGCGGTGGTGAACGCGCTGTCCACCAGGCTGGACGCGGAGGTCTGCGTGGACGGCCACGTGTGGCGGCAGTCCTACACCTGGCGGGGCGCCATGGCCCCGCTGGAGAAGGGCGAGCCGACCGACGAGACCGGCACCACCATCACCTTCTGGCCGGACGGCAGCATCTTCGAGACCCTCGAGTGGAACTTCGAGACGCTCTCGCGCCGCATGCAGGAGATGGCGTTCCTCAACAAGGGCCTGTCCATCACCCTGACCGACGAGCGTCCCGACCACCAGAGCGGCGAGGACGACGGGCCGCGCCGGGTGAGCTACCTCTACGAGGGCGGCATCTCCGACTTCGTCCGTTACCTCAACGCCAAGAAGGACGCGGTCCACCCGGACGTCATCGCCTTCGAGGACCACACCGACGGCATGTCGGTGGAGATCGCGATGCAGTGGAGCGGCTCGTACTCCGAGTCCGTCCACACCTTCGCCAACACCATCAACACCGCCGAGGGCGGCACCCACGAGGAGGGGTTCCGCTCCGCGCTGACCGGCATCGTCAACCGGTACGCCCGTGACAAGGGCCTGCTGCGCGACAAGGACGACAACCTGGCCGGCGAGGACGTCCGCGAGGGCCTGACCGCGATCATCTCGATCAAGCTGGCCGACCCGCAGTTCGAGGGCCAGACCAAGACCAAGCTGGGCAACACCGAGGCCCGCTCGTTCGTCCAGAAGGCGGTCAACGAGCACCTCAAGGACTGGTTCGACCGCGAGCCCGGCCAGGCCAAGGAGATCATCAACAAGGCCAACCAGGCCGCCCGCGCCCGGATCGCCGCCCGCCAGGCCCGCGACCTGACCCGGCGCAAGAGCCTGCTGGAGTCGACCTCGCTGCCCGGCAAGCTGTCGGACTGCCAGTCCACCGACCCCGGCAGGTCCGAGCTGTACATCGTCGAGGGCGACTCGGCCGGCGGCTCGGCCAAGGGCGGCCGCGACCCGCACTTCCAGGCCATCCTGCCGATCCGCGGCAAGATCCTGAACGTCGAGAAGGCCCGGATCGACAAGATCCTCAAGAACAACGAGGTCCAGGCGATCATCACCGCGCTGGGCACCGGGGTGCACGACGAGTTCGACCTCGCCAAGCTGCGGTACCACAAGATCATCCTGATGTCGGACGCCGACATCGACGGCCACCACATCAACACGCTGCTGCTGACCCTGCTGTTCCGGTTCATGCGCCCGCTGATCGAGAACGGCCACGTCTACCTGTCGCAGCCGCCGCTCTACAAGATCAAGTGGGACCAGCGCGGCCAGGACGCCGACTACGCCTACTCCGACGCCGAGCGCGACCAGATCATCGAGGCCGGGATCGCCGCCGGCAAGCGCGACCCCCGCCCCCGCGACGGCGTCCAGCGCTTCAAGGGCCTCGGCGAGATGAACGCCCAGGAGCTGTGGGACACCACGATGGACCCGGCCCGCCGCGTGCTGCTCCAGGTCACCCTGGACGACGCCGCCCAGGCCGACGAGCTGTTCAGCGTCCTGATGGGCGAGGACGTCGAGCCCCGCCGCGAGTTCATCCAGCGCAACGCCAAGGACGTGCGCTTCCTCGACATCTAGCGGCCCGCGTGTCCGCCGCCCGGCCTCGTTCGTTGAACGGTACGGGCGCGACAGGCCGCACGACGTTCCTCCACCGAAGAAGAGGTCTGAGCAGTGACGGAAGTGACCACCGGGGGACCGGGCGAGCGCATCGAACCGGTCGACATCCAGGTCGAGATGCAGCGCAGCTATCTCGACTACGCGATGTCCGTCATCGTCGCCCGCGCCCTGCCGGAGGTGCGCGACGGTCTCAAGCCCGTCCACCGCCGCGTCCTGTACGCCATGTACGACGGCGGCTACCGGCCCGACCGCGGCTACTTCAAGTGCGCCCGCGTCGTCGGCGACGTCATGGGGAACTACCACCCCCACGGCGACACCGCCATCTACGACACCCTGGTGCGCCTCGCCCAGCAGTGGGTGATGCGGTCCCCGCTGGTCGACGGGAACGGCAACTTCGGCTCGCGCGGCAACGACCCGGCCGCGGCGATGCGGTACACCGAGTGCCGGCTCGCCCCGCTGGCCATGGAGATGCTGCGGGACATCGACAAGGAGACCGTCGACTTCTCCCCCAACTACGACGGCCGCTCCGCCGAGCCGGACGTGCTGCCCGCCCGCTTCCCCAACCTGCTGGTGAACGGGTCCGCGGGCATCGCCGTCGGGATGGCCACCAACATCCCGCCGCACAACCTCCGCGAGGTCGCCGACGGGGTCTTCTGGTACCTGGACAACTACGCCGCCACCGACGAGGAACTGCTGGACGCCCTGATCGAGCGGATCAAGGGCCCCGACTTCCCCACCTCCGGCCTGATCGTCGGCCGCAAGGGCATCGAGGACGCCTACCGCACCGGCCGCGGCTCCATCACCATGCGCGCGGTGGTGGAGGTCGAGGAGATCCAGGGCCGTACCTGCCTGGTGGTCACCGAGCTGCCGTACCAGGTCAACCCGGACAACCTGGCGCTGAAGATCGCCGAGCTGGTCAAGGACGGCAAGCTGGAGGGCATCGCCGACGTCCGCGACGAGACCTCCGGGCGCACCGGCCAGCGGCTGGTGATCGTCCTCAAGCGGGACGCCATCGCCAAGGTCGTCCTCAACAACCTGTACAAGCACACCCAGCTCCAGGAGACCTTCGGCGCCAACATGCTGGCGCTGGTCGACGGGGTGCCCCGCACCCTGCGCCTCGACCAGTTCATCCGGCACTGGGTCGAGCACCAGATCGACGTCATCGTCCGCCGTACCCGCTTCCTGCTGCGCAAGGCCGAGGAGCGGGCCCACATCCTGCGCGCGCTGCTCAAGGCCCTCGACCGGATCGACGAGGTCATCGCGCTGATCCGGCGTTCGCCGTCGGCCCAGGAGGCGCAGCGGGGCCTGATGGGGCTGCTGGAGATCGACGAGATCCAGGCCCAGGCCATCCTGGACATGCAGCTCCGCAAGCTGGCCGCCCTGGAGCGGCAGGCGATCACCGACGAGTACGACCGGCTGATGGCCGAGATCGCCGACTACAACGAGATCCTCGCCTCCCCCGAGCGGCAGCGCCGGATCGTCCGCGACGAGCTGGAGCCGATCGTCGAGAAGTACGGCGACGACCGGCGCACCCAGATCGTCCCCTTCGACGGCGACGTGTCGTACGAGGACCTCATCGCCGAAGAGGACATCGTCGTCACCATCACCCGCGGCGGCTACGCCAAGCGCACCCGCACCGACGCCTACCGCGAGCAGAAGCGCGGCGGCAAGGGCGTGCGCGGCGCCCAGCTCAAGCAGGACGACATCGTCGACCACTTCTTCGTCACCACGACCCACCACTGGATCCTGTTCTTCACCAACATGGGGCGGGTCTACCGGGCCAAGGCGTACGAGCTGCCCGACGCCGGGCGCGACAGCCGCGGCCAGCACGTGGCGAACATGCTCGCCTTCCAGCCCAACGAGCACATCGCCGAGGTCCTCGACCTGCGCGACTACGCCGTCGCCCCGTACCTGGTGCTGGCCACCAAGCAGGGCAAGGTGAAGAAGACCGCGCTGGCCGACTTCGACTCCCCGCGCACCGGCGGGATCATCGCCATCAACCTCGCCGAGGACGACGAGGTGATCGCCGCCCGGCTGGTCTGCCCCGACGACGACCTGCTGATGGTGAGCACCGGCGCGATGGCCATCCGCTTCCACGCCGACGACGACTCGCTGCGCCCGATGGGCCGCGCCACCAGCGGCGTCATCGGCATGCGCTTCGACACCGGGCACGTCCTGGACATGCACGTGGTGCAGGACGGCGAGGAGGACGTCCTGGTGGCCACCGAGGGCGGCTACGCCAAGCGCACTCCCGTGGACCAATACCCTGTTCAGGGCCGAGGAGGTAAGGGCGTTCTCACCGCTAAGATCGTGCAGACCCGCGGCAGGTTGGTAGGGGCGCTCATGGTCCGACCGGAGGACGGGGTGTTCGCCATGACCTCCAACGGCGGCGTGATCCGCACGACCGCCGGTGAGATCAAGCAGTCGGGCCGCCAGACCATGGGTGTACGGCTGATGAACCTCGCGGAGGGGGACAGCATCGTCGCCATCGCGCGGAACGTAGAGTCCATGGAAGAGCCCGTGGCGGGCGACCCTGAAACCGGGGGAGAGGAACCACAGTGACCAACGCGACCGGCCGGGCGTCGCTACGGCCCGCGGGCACGCGCCCGCCGGGCCGTGAGGAGGACGAGTGAGCACTCAGCCGAACAAGAGCACGAGCCCCCGTCCCCCGGACGCGGAGCCCGTGGCCGGTCGCGGTGCCAACGGCAGCGGCCCCAACCCCGTGGTGGCCGCCGCCGCCTCCCAGGACACCAAGCCCCCCGCCCCGGACGCCACCCGCCCCGAGGGCATCACCCCGGTCGCCTCGGGCCCGGCTTCGGGGTCGGGCTCGGGCCCGGGTTCGCGGCCGGGCGGGGCGATGGGGCCGGGGAACGCCCCGTCCATCCAGCCCGCGCCGATGCCCCAGGGCCCGGGTGGTCCGGGTGGGCCGGGTGGTCCGGCGTCCGGGAAGAAGGACAAGCGCCCCGCCGCCCGCCTGGGTGGCGCCGGCGGCAAGTCCCCCCGGCGCGCCCAGCTCCAGCTCTCCCGGCTGGAGCCCTGGTCGGTCATGAAGTTCAGCTTCGTGATGTCGCTGGTCGCCTTCGTGGTGCTGCTGGTCGCCGTGGTGGTCCTGTACGTGATCCTGTCGGGCCTGGGCGTCTTCGACTCCATCACCGAGACCGTCACCGACCTCACCGGTGACCCCGAGGACTCCAACGTCGACGCCGCGAGCTGGTTCTCCTTCGGCCGCGTCTTCGGCTACACCGTCCTGGTCGGCGCCCTGAACGTCCTCCTCATCACCGCCCTGGCCACCGTCGGCTCGGTCATCTACAACCTCGCCGCGGACCTGGTCGGCGGCGTCGAGGTCACCCTCAAGGAGGCCGAGTAGCCCCCCACCCGTCCCGCCGCCGGTAGACTGGCAGGGCACCGCGAAACCGATTTCAGGTTGCTCCCCGCCATGGGGTAACCTCTTCTCGCGAACCCCGCCGAAACGGCGGCGCACCGGGGCCTATAGCTCAGTCGGTTAGAGCGCATCCCTGATAAGGATGAGGCCGGTGGTTCAAGTCCACCTAGGCCCACCCCGAGCACCCACCCGAGGCCGAGTCCCCCCAGGACCCGGCCTCTTCGCTTGTCCCACCCCCGCACCCGTGGCCGCCCTCCGGCGAGGGCCGAGCGCATGCCTGGCGGCATCGGCTGACCTAGACTGCGCGCATGGATCTCACCGATGCGACCCGCATGATCATGGCGGAGTCCGCGGCGTTCCCGGAGCTGATGAGGGTCACGCGGGACGCCCACGACACGTTGGCCGCCGGTCGCCGGGTTCACCACACCGCTTTGAGCTGGATGCTCAGGGAGGCCAGCCGCAAGGACCTCTACGGTGTCCTCATCCAGAAGCACGGCACCGGCACGTTCGAGGACATGGTCACCGTCCTGTGCCGTGAGATCGATCGGCAGGCACCGGTCCCCAGCCGCTGACGGCGAGACCGGCCGGATGATCGTCAGACCCGCCCAGGGGGAGGACGCGTCCGGCCTTCTCGATCTGGCGGCGCAGGTGGAGCACTGGTTCGGCCCCATGGTGCGGGATCCCGGGTTTCACGCCGCCGTCGACAAGCACATCCGGCGGGCCACGGCGCTCGTCGCGGTGGACGGGGCGGATCTGCTGGGCGGTCTGCTCTTCGGCGCCAGACCGCCGACCTACCACGTGCACTGGCTGGTGGTCTCTGAGCACGCACGCGGCCAGGGCGTCGGCCGCGCCCTGATGGCGGACGCCCTGCGCCGGTTCGTGCAGCGCCCCGCGACCGTGGAGGTCGTGACCTTCGGCCCCGACCACCCCGGCGCCGGAGAAAGCGGCGCCCGCGCCTTCTACGAAAGACTCGGGTTCATCCCCGCCGAGCCCGCGCCCCCGGGCCCCGAAGGCGGATCCCGGCAGGTCTACCGCAAGATCCTCACCTGACCACGTGGCCTCGCCAGGGGTGGGCCGACAGCGCGTACCAGCCCGAGACGCTGACAGCGGGCGGACCGGGAGGCCGGGGCCAGGTGACGCGTTCCGCCCAAGGCCGGCAGGGCGTCCGCCCGAGCGAAAAAGAAAGGGAGAGGTGCTGCCCGCTCCTCTCCACTCTCAACGTATAGCGCACCGGGGGGCTTGCGGCAAGACCCGGGTCGTACCGCAGAATCGTCCGCCGAACCAGCACCTACGGGGGACGTGACCTTTGACCACCAGCGCGTTCAACCTTCCCGACACCCTCGCCGCCAAGGCCGACCCGGCGCTGATCGCCGAGGACGAGCGGCACTTCGCGGCCATCGCGGAGAGCCTGGAGCGGTCGATCGCCGAGCTGTCCGGCCGTCTCGACGCCGAGCGCAGGGCGACGGGCGGCATCGGCCAGGCGGCGATGGACCGGGACATGGAGATCCACCGGCTGACCGCACGGCTGCGGGCGCTGCGGCGGTTCGGCCTGGACCTGTGCCTGGGGCGCATCGTCCAGGCGGACGACCCCGAGCCCGTGTACATCGGGCGGCTGGGCCTCACCGACAGTTCGGGGCGCCGGCTGCTGCTCGACTGGCGTTCCCCTGCGGCGGAGCCGTTCTTCGGCGCGACCCACGCCAACCCGATGGGGCTGGTGAGCCGCCGCAGGTACCGCTGGACCGGCGGAATGATCAGCGACTACTGGGACGAGGTGTTCACCTCGGACGGGTTCGAAGGGCACGCCGCGCTCGACGACCAGTCCGCCTTCATCGCCAGCCTGGGCGGGCACCGGTCGTCCAAGATGCGGGACGTGCTCGGCACCATCCAGGCCGACCAGGACGCCATCATCCGCGCGGGGTCCCGCGGCGCGCTCGTCGTGGACGGCGGCCCGGGTACGGGCAAGACCGTCGTCGCCCTGCACCGTTCGGCGTATCTGCTCTACTCCGACCCGCGTCTCGGTCACCGCCGGGGCGGTGTGCTGTTCGTCGGCCCGCATCAGCCGTACCTCGCGTACGTCGCCGACGTCCTGCCCAGCCTCGGGGAGGAGGGCGTGCAGACGTGCACGCTGCGGGACCTCGTCGCCGAGGGAGCCACGGCGCCGATGGAGAGCGACCCGGACGTGGCCCGCCTGAAGTCGTCCGCCGACATGGTGAAGGCGATCGAGAAGGCCGTCAGGTTCTACGAGAATCCGCCCGCCAAGGGGATGACGGTCACGACCCACTGGGGCGACGTCTGGCTGAGCCCCGACGACTGGGCCGAGGCGTTCGAGGCGCCGGAGCCCGGTACGCCGCACAACGAGGCGCGCGACCAGATCCTGGAGGAACTGGTCACCATCCTGATCGACAAGCACGACGACGACGCCCCGGCCGACCTGCTGCGCAAGTCGCTGCGGCAGGACAGGGAACTGCTCATGGCGCTCAACCGGGCGTGGCCGTTGATCGAGGCGGCCGACCTCGTCGGGGACCTGTGGTCGGTGCCCGCCTACCTGCGGATGTGCGC
>DATADI010000560.1:0-3193 GCA_036258615.1 Thermomonospora sp.
CGGCACCATCGGCAACTTCCTGCCCGCCGACCGGATCTCCTTCCTGTCGGGCGTCCGCGCCACCATGGAGGACGGCGACGCGCTGCTGCTGGGCGCCGACCTGGTCAAGGACGCGGGCCGCCTCGTCCGCGCCTACGACGACGCCCGGGGCGTCACCGCCGAGTTCAACCGGAACGTCCTGCGCGTCATCAACCGCCGTCTCGACGCCGACTTCGACCCCGAGGCGTACGAGCACGTCGCCGTTTGGGACGACCGCAACGAGTGGATCGAGATGCGCCTGCGGTCACGGGCCGACCAGACCGTCCACATCCGGCAGCTCGACCTCACCGTCGAGTTCACCGAGGGGGAGGAGATGCGCACCGAGATCTCCGCCAAGTTCCGCCCGGACCGCCTCCGGGCGGAACTCGGCGCGGCGGGCCTCACGCTCGACACCCTGTGGACGGACGAGTCCGGCGACTTCTCCCTGTCGCTGGCCCGCCCGGCCCGTTAGGCGACCCGCTCGACGACCCGGTCCATCGGGCGCAGCTCGTCGGCGTAACTGACCGACACGCGCCGCATCACGCCCTCGCCGTCGATGGAGTACTGGCCGAGCCGCCACAGCGGCGGCGAGTAGGCGTGGATGGACACACTCGCGTCCGCCGCCCCCACCAGCCGGTGGATGTGGTCGGGACCGAAACCGAACGACGTGCCCTCCGGGATCACGGTCTCCAGGTGTACGCCCCCGATCCGGGGGTTGCACTCCTTGAGCGCCCCCGACACCACCCGCACCGCCCCGGAGGACACGTCGTGGTCGTGCCAGCCCGTGTCGTTGTCGGGCGTCCAGCACAGCAGCCACACGTCCACGTACTCGTCCCGGTGCAGCGAGGCGTAGTGCCGCCGGTCGTCGGAGAAGGCCACATGGTGACGCCACAGCTCCGGTCGCTCGGCCAGGTCGTCGACCAGGGTCTGGAGCTCGCGCCTGTCGAGGGTGCGTTCGGGAAGCCTGTCAAAGGCCATGGGAGTGCTCCTTTCCGGTCAGCAGTCGGCGGGGGTTGGTGTTCCTGAAGGCATGCCGGGCGGCGTCCCCCAGCCCTGAGTCCCTGGGCGGCGCATAGGGGCGGTCCGACCCGTGCACGACGACGTCCACGCCGAGCGCCCGCACCACGGCGTCCACCGCGCGCGGCCCGTACGAGGACGTCTCGACGAACGCGTCCATGTCGACCTCGCCCCGTCCGCCACCGCGCACGGCGAATCGCTCACCGTGCGCGGGCGCGAGCCCGGCGAGCATCGCGAAGCACACCCGCAACCGGGGATGCCGGGGCCTCCCGAAGGCCCGGAAGGCGAACCACGCCGCATGCATCTGCTGCACGTACGGCACCATCGCCGCCCACCACACCGGCCCGTCCGCCGGTGCGTGCTCCCCACGGTCACCGCTCATCGGGCGGGCGGCCACGCCCTGTGGGTGCGGCGATCGGGTGCCACCTGAGCTGTCCGGGCCGTTGCCGGTGTTGTGGGCTCGCGGTGCGGTGGCGGGGCCGGGGTGGACGAAGAGGGGCAGGTTCCGGTCCTCCAGAACCTCCAGGAGCGGGAGGCAGCGTTCGTACCCGGCGGCGTCAGCGAGAGCGTCGGCCGGGAGCTGGAGGCCCACGAACCCGTCATCGAGCACGCGGGCGAGGGCGTCCTGATCGACCGGGGCTTGGTCGCTCACGCAGGCGGAGGCCCAGGCGCGGAACGGGGCCGGGAGCGCCGCCGCGTCCTCGTGGTAGGCCGCCAGGAGCGGGGCTGCCTCCTCCGGCGGCAGCCACTCGATCCCGAGCGGGGACGACAGTGAGATGAGCGCCACATCGAGGCCGTCGGCGCGGGAGAGCGCGGCGCGGCGGGACGGGTCGTGGTCGGCGGGGTCCACCGGGTACGGGGGCTCACCCCGCAGATACAAGGTCCAGTCCCGCAGGCAGGGCGGTGCCGTCCGTTGCCGCAGGGCCGTGAGCAGCTTCGGCCCCCAGTGGTGCTGGTGGACGTCCACGCTGGTCACGACGGCGGATCCCCTTCGGTCCCGGAAGTACTGAACCGTATCAGTTAACCGCTTCAGTGAACCGCTTCAGCCGACATCCGGTCAAATCGGGCGCCGTGGGAATGTCGGTGGCACCCCGTAGGGTTGCTCCCGTGCCTCGACAGCGGAAGCGGGCGACGATCCGCGAGGTGGCGCAGGCGACGGGGCTGTCGCCTGCGGCAGTGTCGTACGCGCTGCGCGGGATCCAGACCTCCGAGGAGACCCAGGAACGGGTGCGCGCCGCCGCCGAGGAGCTCGGCTACGAGGCGCATCCCATCGCGCGGGCGCTGGCCAGCGGGCGCAGCGGCATGATCGGCCTGCTGTGCGGCTCGCTGGAGGACTACTGGCAGCAGTCGCTGGCCGTCGGGATCGGGCGGGCGCTGGTCGGCCGCGACCGCTACGCGCTGATCCTGGACGCCGCCGGCGACCCGGCGCGGGAGCTGGCGCTGGCCCGGCGGCTGCGCGACCAGCGGGTCGACGGGCTGATCGTGCAGCCGCTCGACCCGTCCGCCCCGCTGTGGGCGGAGCTGGCCGACTCGCTGCCCGTGGTGTCGATCGGCGACGCCCTGCACGGCGGCCGGTCGGCGGGCGAGGTGGTCTTCGACAACCGCGCCGGGGTCACCCTGGCCATGGAGCACCTGCACGGCCTCGGGCACCGCCGCGTCGCGGTGCTCACCTCCACCCGGGCCAGCACCCCCGACCGCCCGGCCGACGTCCACGTCAACGCCGAGGCCGAGCGCCTGGGCATGGCCGTCACGGTCGTCACCGCCCCGCAGTCCTGGGCCGAGGCCACCGAGGTCGCGCTGCGCGTGCTGGCCGCCCCCGACCGCCCGACCGCCGTGTTCTGCTTCTCCGACTCCATCGCCTACGGCGTCTACGCCGCCACCCGCGAGCTGGGCCTGTCCGTCCCCGGCGACGTCTCGGTCTGCGGCTACGACGACCACCCCATGTCCGGCCTGCTCACCCCGCCGCTGACCACCGTCGACTGGGACATCGACGGCATCGTCCGCGCCGCCGTGCGCGTCATGGTCGACGCCGTCGACGGCCGCCCCCGCCGCCGCCGCGTCGTCCGCCCGCCCTCGCTGTGCATCCGCGACTCCACCGGCCCGCCCCCCTGACCATGCCCCGCACACCACACCCCGCCGCGCCGCCCCGGTGGTGCGC
>DATADI010000561.1:0-9735 GCA_036258615.1 Thermomonospora sp.
CTGCCCCCCACCACCGAGCGTGTGGACGCCTTCAGCGTCTCCGCTTACCCCCGGCCGCTGGTGCTGTTCAACCCGGCCAAGGGCGACTACTGGCGCAACCGGTTCGACGGCGCGCACGAGCTGGGCCACCTGGTGATGCACGCCGACGCCGAACCGGGCAGCCGGATCGTGGAGGACCAGGCCAACCGGTTCGCGGCCGAGTTCCTCATGCCGGAGGAGGACATCGCCGACGCGCTGCCCCGTACCGCCGACTGGGCGCGGCTGGCGACGCTCAAGGCCGAGTGGGGCGTCAGCATGGCCGCGCTGCTGTACCGGGCGCGCACGCTGAAGGTGATGAAGGAGGTCACCTACCGGAACGCGATGAGCACGCTGAGCGCGCGGGGCTGGCGGCGTCAGGAGCCCGGCCCGCCGCGTCCGCTGGAGGCCCCCAGCATGCTCGCCCGCGCGGTGGAGCTGGCCGCCGACGCCGGGACCGACCGCGACGACCTGGCCGCCGGGGCCCGCGTCACCCGCGCCGACCTGGACCTGCTGGTCCCGCCGCGGGACCGCCCGCCGGTGGCGCCGTCAGTCGGCTGACGGCCCCGGCGTGAGGTGCTTGCGGACGACCTTCCCGGTGGCGTTGCGGGGCAGCTCGGCCACGAAGTGGACGTCCCGCGGCACCGCGAACCGCGCCACCTCGCGGCGGGCGTGCTCGCGGACCTCCTCGGCGGTCAGCCGGTGGCCGGGGTTCAGCACCACGTACGCCGCGAGCCGCTGGCCCCAGTCCTCGTCGGGCACGCCCACCACGGCGACCTCGCGGATCTGCGGAAGCTCGCTGAGGGCGTCCTCGACCTCGCCGGGGAACACGTTCTCGCCACCGGAGACGATCATGTCGTCGGCGCGGCCCTGGACGAACAGCCGGCCGTGCTCGTCGATCCGCCCCAGGTCGCCCAGGCTCATCAGCCCGTTCACCATCTCCTTGGTGGCCCCGCTGGTGTACCCGGCGAACAGCAGCTCGTTGGCGGCGAAGATGCGGCCGACGGTCCCGGGCGGCACCGGGCGGCCCTCCTCGTCGAGGATGGCCAGCTTGGTGCCGGGCGGCGGCGTCCCGGCGGTGTCGGGGTGGGCGCGCAGGTCGGCCGGGGTGGCGATGGTCACCCAGGACGACTCGGTGGAGCCGTACAGGTTGTAGAGGATGTCGCCGAAGGCGTCCATGAACTTCGTCGCGAACCCGCCGGGCAGCGCCGACCCGCTGGCGGCCACGACGTGCAGCGCGGACAGGTCGGGCACCTGGTCGGCCTGGGAGCGCCACTCCAGCATCCGCTGGAGCATCACCGGCACGGCGACCAGGGCGGTGGCCCTGGTCTCGGCGGCCATCCGCAGCGACGCCTCGGGGTCGAACCGGCGGCGGAACACCATCGTGGCGCGCAGCGCGATGGCCATCTGGAGGTTCGCGTAGCCCCAGGTGTGGAACAGCGGGGCCTCGATGAACATGGTCTCGTGGACCTTCAGCGGGATCCGCGACAGCATCGAGGCCAGCGGGCTGAGCCCCGGCTTCGGCTGCCGGTCCGCGCCCTTGGGGGCGCCGGTGGTGCCGGAGCTGAGCACGACGGTGCGGCCGGGCCGGACGGGCGGGTCGGGCGGCACGCCCGCGCCCTTCTCCATCAGCGCGGCCAGCCCGGAGCCGGGCCCGTCGGCGGTGACGGCGCGGATCGTCGCCCCGTCCAGGACCTCCGCGAACTCGGAGTCGGCGACGAGCAGGTCGATGTTCTGCTCCTCCAGCACCCGCAGCGACTGCTCGGCGCTCATGCCGGTGTTGAGCATCACCGTGTCGGCGCCCGCCTTGCTGCACGCGAGGAGGGTCTCCACCATGCCCCGGTGGTTGCGGCACAGCACCGCGACGCGGGGCGGCGTGCCGTCCTCGGCCAGGGCGCGGGCGAGCCGGTCGGTGCGCGCGTTCACCTCCGCGTACGTCAGCGTGCCGTACTCGTCGATGATGGCGGCGCGCTCGGGGTCGCGGGCGGCGGCGGACACGAACGAGCCGCCGAGCACCGTGCCCCAGCGCCGGAGCGCGCCGAGCTGCCGCGCCACCCGGGCCGGGGGCCCGGGGTGCCAGAGCCCGCTGCGGCCGAACATGACCGCGATCCTGAACACCGACGCGGCCCGTTCACCGATCCCAGACTGCTCAGCCACCACCGTGCTCCTTCTCCCGCCGGACGACCCACCGGCGCACCCCGAAGCCTAGGCAGGAGCCGCCGAGGCGGCCATGCCCCGAAGTCACCCACAGAGGGCGATTCTTATCACCCGGCTGACAGAGGCGCAGCCCTAAGCCCTGACTAGGGTGATGGCAATCACATCCATGGATTGACTTGGGTTTGTCCGGGTTCCCACGATGGGCCCATGGACGAGATCGCGGCGCTCGCGCTGCTGGACGGACGCGGGGCCGAACGCATCCCCCACCCCGGCGGGACGCTGCTGGCGCATCTGCGGCGCGTCCACGGGCTGCTCGCCACGTGGGACGCCCGGCCCGCTCTCCGCCTCGCGGGTCTGTGCCACGCGTTCTATGGGACGGACGGGTTCGCCACCGCCCTCGGCACGACGGAGGAACGCGAGGTGCTGGCGTCGGTCATCGGCGAGGAGGCCGAGGGGATCGTCCGGTTCTACGCGGGTTGTGACCGTGACTTCTCCCATCCCGGGTTCGCCGAGGGTGGGCCGTTCCGGGACCGGTTCACGGGTGAGGTGTCCGACCCGCCGGAACGGCTGCGCCGCGACTTCGCCGAACTCACCGTGGCCAACGAACTCGACATCGCCCGGATCGACCCCGAGTTCCGCGAGCGGCACGGGCCCGCGTTGCGCGGGCTGTTCTGGTCGTGGCGGGACCTGCTCAGCGCACCGGCCCGCCGGGCGGTGCTGGGCCTGCCCGGCTGAGGATCTCTCCGTTCGCCCGTCACCCGCGATCCCCTCTCCTTACGCTGTGTGCATCGACGGACACTCTTGGACAGGGGTCGGTGTGGGCGAGCGGCCGTACCTGGAGGATCTGGAGCAGTCGCTGGCGTCGGTCGGGAACCGCGAGCAGCTCGCCGCGCTGCTGCGCGAGCTGCACGTCCGGGCGGGCGCGCCCTCGCTGCGCACGCTGGAGAGGTGGGCGGCGGCGCGGCCCGACGAGGCGATGCTGTCGAAGTCCACGGTGTCGGACATGCTCAAGGGCAGCCGCCTCCCGAAGATGGCCGTGCTGACCGGGTTCGTGCGGGCGTGCGGGGCCGGGCCGGACGACGTGACGGCCTGGCGGCGGGCCTGGGAACGGGTGGCCGCCGCCGAACGCGCCCGCGCGCTGGCCGGGCGGACCGAGCGGGACCGGATGCGCGAGGAGGTGCTCGCCGAGGTCCGCGCCCAGGCGGCGCGGATCATCGCCGAGGCCGAGGCGGAGGCGGCGGCGCTGCTGGAGCACGCCCGCGCGGAGGCCGCACGCCCCCCGGTGCCCGCCGGGCCGTTGACGCTGGCCATGCCGTCCCTCGGCGAGCATGCCCCGGAGGGCCTGGTGACCCGGTGGCTGCGCCGGGACGGCGACCGGGTGGAGGCGGACGAACCGCTGGTCGAGGTGTCGGTCGACAAGGTCGAGAGCGAGGTCCGCTCCCCCGGCGCGGGCGTCCTGCGGATCCAGGTCCCCGAACGGGAGACCGCGCCGCCGGGCCGTCCGCTGGCCCTGATCGAGCCGCTGTGACGCCCTCGCCCGGACGCTCCGGGACGGCATCGGACGGTCGCGCCCATCGGCGAACGAAACGGGGAGGCGTCAGCGGCCTCCCCAGCCCCGTCGTCGAGCTGTCAGACCGTGGACGCGGACCGCAGCCGGGCGGCGATCCGGTCGACGTCGCCGCGTTCACCGGGCGGCAGCGGCGCGCCCACCGACGCCCGGAGGTCCGCCGCCATCGCGAGCAGCCGCGCGGCCCCGGCGTGGTCCTCGCCCAGCGAGGCCGCCCCGGCCAGCCCCTCCAGCGCCAGCGCCACGGCACGCGGGTCGGCCCCGTCCGCGATCTCCACCGCTCCGGTCTCCGGCGACAGCGCCCCACCGGCGGCGGCCAGGGAACGGGTGTGCAGCGCCAGGGCGGCGGGGGCGTCACCGCGCTGCTCGGCGACGAAACCGAGTTCGGCGAGGATGAACGAGGTGCCCGCGTCGCCGTTCACCTGGCGGAGCCAGGGCAGCCAGTCGCGGAGGTGACGTTCGGCCTCGTCGAGGTCGCCCCGGCGGCGGGCGACGAGGCCAAGGCCCACTCCGGCGAACTCCCGCGCGGGCATGTCGGAGTGCTCGGCGGCCACCCGCGCGGCCCGTTCGTGCAGCTCACGTGACCGGTCCAGGTCACCGGTCAGCAGCGCCACCCGCCCGAGACCCGACAGCGCGAACGACACCTGGCCCCAGACGCCGAGGTCCTCGGCGACGCGCAGGCCCTCGGTGAGCAGCCTCGTGGCGCGGTCGTAGTCGCCGGTGATCTCGGCGTACCGGCCGAGGGCGTTGGTCGCCTCGATCAGCCCCCACCCGTCGCCCAGCTCGCGGAACAGGGCGAGGCCGCGTTCGGCGTCGCGGCGCAGCCGGGGCACGTCGCCACGGCCGAGCGCGAGCTTCGCGCCGGTCGCCAGCGCGGCGGCCAGGCCCCATCGGTCGCCCAGCCCGCCCAGCACGGCGGCGGCGTGGTCGACCCGCGCGGTGTGCTCGGCGAAGTCGCCGTACGCCCAGCGCACCGCCGTGGCGAACCACAGGGCGCGGGCACGGTCACCGGGATCACGGACCGCTTCGCACGGGTCGTCCTCCCCGGGAGGCATGCCCGCCGCCAGGTCCATGCTCGCCTGCCAGCACCGGGCGCGGGCGCGGGCGTCGTCCGGGGCGGGGCCGTCCAGTGACAGCGCCAAGGCGAACGACCGTCGTGCCTCACCGAGCCGTCCCCGCAGGTACCAGTACCAGGCCAGCGCGTTGACGAGGCTCAGCGCGTCGGAGGCGGAGGCCCGTTCCAGCGCCGCCCGCAGGTTGGCGCACTCGATGTCGAGGCGTCTGAGCCAGTGCCGCTGTTCCCGTCCGCGCAGCAGCGGTTCCGCTCGTACGGCCAGGTCGGTGTAGTAGCGGACATGACGGCGCGCGGCGCTCTCATACTCGCCGGACTCGTGGAGCCGTTCGAGGCTGTACGCCGCGACCGACTCCAGCAGCCGGTAGCGGGGCCCGTCGGCGTCCGCCGTGACCACCACGAGCGACCGGTCCACCAGGCGGGACAGCAGGTCGAGCACGTCGCGGGCGTCCACACCGGCACCGGAGCACACGGCCTCGGCGGACTGCAGGGTGCAGCCGTCGGAGTGCACGGCCAGGCGGCGCAGCACCGCCCGTTCCGGTTCGGACAGCGGCTCCCAGCTCCAGTCGATCGCCGCGCGCAGCGTCCGCTGCCCGGCGGGATCGTCGCGGCGTCCGGCGGCCAGCAGGCGGAACCGGTCGTCCAGCCGGGCGGCCAGCTCGTGCACCCCGAGGGCCCGGACGCGGGTCGCGGCCAGCTCCAGCGCGAGCGGGATGCCGTCGAGCCGTGTGCAGATCGTCCTGACGGCCGGTGCGGTGTCGTCGTCGAGGACGAAGCCGGGCGACGCGGCGGCGGCCCGCGCGGCGAACAACCGGACCGCGCCCGCCGCGTCGAGCGGTGGCACGGCCTGCACGCGTTCGCCCGACAGGCCCAGGGGTTCCTGGCTGGTGGCCAGCACCCGGACGCCCGGGGCCGCCTTGAGCAGCAGTTCGGTGAGTTCGGCGGCGGGCTCGACCACGTGCTCGCAGTTGTCGAGGACCAGCAGGAGCCTTCGGCCCGACAGCGCGGCGGCGAGCCGTTCCGCCAGGCTCTCCGGGCGAGGACCCTGGGCGGTGTCGTCGCGGACGTCGAGGATGGCGGCGACCGCCTCGGTGACCTCCACCAGGGAACCCCGGCCGAGCGGGGCCAGCTCCACGAACCACACGCCGTCCGGGTGCTCGCCGGTCAGCCGCGCGGCGGCGGCCAGGGCCAGCCGGGTCTTGCCGACGCCGCCGGGACCGGTCAGCGTGACCAGCCGCGCGGACTCCAGCAGGGCATGCGTCTCGCGGATCGCCTCGTCGCGGCCGATCAGGTCGCTGATCGGTGCGGGCAGGTTGGTGCGGGGCCGCGCGCGGGGGGCCAGCGCGGGGTCCTGGCGGAGCATCGCCTGGTACAGGGCGGCGAGGTCGGGGCCGGGATCGACGCCCAGCTCCTCGGCCAGGCGTTCGCGCAGCTCCTGGTATCCGGCCAGCGCCTCGCCCTGACGTCCCGCCCGGTACAGGGCCAGCAGGTGGGCGGCGCGGAGCCGTTCCCGCAGCGGGTGCCGGGCGACCAGGTCGGCCAGCTCCCCGGCGAGCAGCCCGTGCTCTCCCAGGTCGAGGCGCGCCTCGGCCTGTTCCTCCAGGGCGAGGAGGCGTTGTTCCTCCAGGCGGGCGATCTCGGGCGCGAGGAAGTCCTCGTCGGCGAAGTCGGCGTACGCGGGGCCCCGCCACAGGGCGAGGGCGTCGGTGAGCAGCCGCACGCGGGCACGCGGGTCGGCGGCGGTGCGGGCGCGGGCGGTCAGGGCGTCGAACCGGTCCGCGTCGAGCGCCCCGGCGTCCACCCGGAGCGCGTAGCCGGGGCTCTGCGACACCAGCAGGGCGCGGGCTCCCGGCTCGGCGTCCTCCAGGGTCCGGCGGAGCTGGGAGACGCGGGCCTGGAGGGTCCCGGCGGGGTTGCGGGGCGGCCGGGCGGGCCACAGCTCCGCGACCAGCCGGTCGGCCGGGACGGGACGGCCGCGCCGGGCGAGCAGCGCCGCCAGCAGGGCGCGGACCTTGGCCTCCGGCACCCTGACCGGCGCGCCGTCGTCCGTCCACACGGCCAGCGGGCCGAGCACCCCGAAGCGCATCCGGCCAGCGTATCCGCCGTTCCGTAGCCGACCCGAAAGGAACCCGTAGCGCCCGCCCGCAGCCTGGAGGCACCACGAGGACGTGAACGAAGGAGACGACGATGAACGTGACGGTGGTCGGGCTGGGCGCGATGGGCTCGCGGATGGCCGAGGTGTTCCTGGAGGCGGGACGCGAGGTCACCGTCTGGAACCGGACGGCGGCCAAGGCGGACCCGCTGGCCGCCAAGGGCGCGGTGAAGGCCGCGTCCGCCGCCGAGGCCGTGGCGGCGAGCGAGCTGGTCGTCATCAGCCAGCTGGACTACGCGGCGATGTACGCCTCGTTCTCCGGGGCCGAGTCCGCGCTCAGGGGGAAGGTGCTGGTCAACCTCAGCTCCGGGTCGCCGCAGGAGCTGCGGGAGGCGGCCCGCTGGGCGGCAGGGCACGGCGCGGTGCTCGTCACCGCCGGGATCATGGTCCCGCCGCCGGGCATCGGGACCGAGGTGTCGTACGTGTTCTACAGCGGCCCGGAGTCCGCTGTGCGGGCGCACGAGGAGACGCTGCGGCTGCTGGGGGACGTCCGGTTCGTCGGGACCGACCCCGGGCTGGCGATGCTCTACTACCAGGCCATGCTGTACGTGTTCTGGGGCAGCCTGGCGGCGTTCTTCCACTCCGCCGCGCTGGTGGGTTCGGCGGGGGTGCCCGCCGAGGGTCTGCGCCCGTACGTGGTGGACATGTTCGCCCAGTTCGCCGGGGACGGGCCGATGGGCTTCGTCAACATCGCCGCCGAGTCGATCGACGCGGGTGAGTACCCCGGCGACGACAACAACCTGCACATGCAGGCGGTGGGCCTGGCGCACCTGGTGGAGGCGTTCCGGGACGCCGGGGTGGACACGTCCGGTCCCGACGCGCTGCGCGACCTGTTCGACCGGGCGGTCGCGGCGGGCTACGGCGAGGCGGGGCTGGCCAGCATCATCGAGCTGATCCGGAAGCCGGGGGCGGCCGCCTGAGGGCGGGGCCCGCGTCCCGCACCAGCAGCGCCGCCTGCACCCGGTTGGCGACCTCCAGCTTGGCGAGGATCCGGCTGACGTAGGTCTTGATGCTGGTCTCGCTCATGTGCAGGCGGCGGGCGATCTCCGCGTTGGAGACGCCCTCGGCGACCAGGGCGAGCACGTCGTGCTCCCGGGCGGTCAGCGCGCGCAGCCGCCGGGCCGCCGCCGCACGGCGCTCCGCCTCCCCCGGCGCGACCAGGCCGAGGACCAGCCGGGTCACCGCCGGGGACAGGTAGGCGTCGCCCGCGTGCGCGGCCCGGACCGCCCGGATCAGCTCGTCCGGCGCGCAGTTCTTCAGCACGAACCCGGCGGCCCCGTGCTGGAGGGCCCGCAGCACGTTGGGCTCCTCGCCGAACGCCGTCAGCATCACGACCCGGACGGCGGGGGCCCGGGTCCGCAGCCGCTCCAGGACGGTCAGGCCGTCCATGACCGGCATGCTGATGTCGAGGACGGCGACGTCGGCGCGGCGGGCGACCGCCTGGTCCACCGCCGTGCGGCCGTCCGCCGCCTCGGCGACGACCGACAGGTCGGGCGCGGACTCCAGCACCGTGCGGACGCCCGCCGTGATCAGCGGCTCGTCGTCGGCGACCAGGACGCGGATCATCCGAACCCGGCCATCGGGAAGACCAGGCACACCAGCGCCGCCAGCCCGAACCCCACGGCGTACCGGCGGGCGCGGTCGGCGCCCGGCGGCCGTTCGGCGGTCGGGTCCTCCGGTGTGGTCTCGGCGAGCGGCAGCATCGCGATGACCTGGAACTCCGTCTCCGACGGCACCGTCCGCAGCAGCCCGCCCGCCAGGCGGACCCGCTCGTCCAGGCCGACCAGCCCGTGACCGTGCCCGCCGGCCGGCGTCCCGGAGGCGTCGTTGGCCACCGTGACCAGGAGGGCGTCGGGCTCCCAGTCGAGCGTCACGGTGACCTCGGCGTCCGGGGCGTGCTTGGCGGCGTTGGTCAGGCCCTCCTCGACCACCCGGTACGCGGCGTGCGCGACGCTGGGCGACAGCGGCCGGGCGTCGCCGTGCTCCCGCAGCGTCACCGGTACACCCGCCGAACGGAACCCCTCGGCCAGCTCGTCCAGGTCCGCCACGCCGGGCGGCGCGTGAGCCGGGTCGTCGGCGCGGCGGAGGGTGCCGACCAGGTCGTGCAGTTCGTCCATCGCCTGCCGGGCGGTGCCCGCGAGCCGCCGTACGGCCTCGCGCTGGTGCTCGGGAAGGTCGCCGACCTCCAGCGCGGCGGCCTGCACCGACAGCAGGCCGAGCCGGTGGCCGAGGGAGTCGTGGACGTCGCGGGCGATCCGCAGCCGTTCGCGGAGCCGTTCCCGTTCGGCGAGCAGTTCGCGTCCGCTGCGGAGCTGCCGGTTGTGCTCGTCCAGGGTCTCCACCAGGCGGCGGTGCTGCGCCAGGTACAGGCCGACGGCCATCGGCAGGCCCACCAGCACCATGAGCGTCGCCACCGTGAGGGACGGCCGGGCGGGATCGGCGGCGAGGCGTCCGCCCGTGTACAGCGCGACGCCCGCCGCGAGCGCCACCGCGCCCCGGCGGGAGGCGACGTGGTGCCCGGCCCGGTACGCCGCCCACACCAGCAGGAGGTCACCGCCGCCCGGCAGGCACGCCAGCGCCGCCGCCATCGGGAACGCGGGCACCGGACGCCACCAGCCGGCGGCCAGCACGGCGGCCACGGCGAGCGCGTGCGCGGCGGCGGCCCACAGGGGAAGGTCGGTGAACGCCCGCCCGGCCTCGGCGGCGAACACCAGCACGGTCACGACGGCTCGGCCCATGCACAGCAGGCTAAACCGGACACGCCGGTGGGGG
>DATADI010000562.1:0-5486 GCA_036258615.1 Thermomonospora sp.
GTCCCGGCCCGGCCGCGCCGAACGGGTCGCCCGGACCCGCGCCGGGCACCTGCGGGAACCCGGGGCCGCCCGGCCCGCCCGAGCGCCGGCGCGACCGCCGCCGCAGCGTCACGACCAGCACCGCCACCAGGACCACCACCAGCAGGACCGCGCCGCCGATCAGCAGCCAGGTCGCCAGCGGGGGCGGCGTCTCGTCCTTGCCCGCGTTGATGGCCGCCTGCGAGTCGCTGATGTACTTGTTGACGTAGGGGTGACCGGGGTTGAGCGCCTGGACCTCGCGGAACTTCGGCAGCGCCCGCTTGTAGTGCCGCTTGAAGTAGGAGTCCAGCGCCTTGTTGTAGGTGACCGTGGTGTTCGAGGTCACCGGCTTGACGTTCTTCTCGTTCAGCTTCTCCTTGACCACGCTGACCGGCAGCACCAGCTGCTGGTTCTGCGCGGACTGGCCGTCGGAGTCGTTCAGGCCGGCGATGAGGATCCCCACGACCCGGCCCGAGTCGCTGAACACCGGGCCACCGGAGTTGCCGCCGTAGGCCGGGGCCTGCGTCTGGAAGTACGGCACGCCGGTCTGCGTGCTGCGCTGCGCGTTGTAGGGGCCCTGGGTGAACGTGGGCTGGAGCTTGCTGTCCAGGCTCAGCGTGCCGTTGTTGGTGACCGTGCCGGGGAACCCGTCGATGTACAGGGTGTCGCCGACCTGCACGTCGTCGTCGGCGCCCAGCTCCAGGGTGGGCAGGTTCTGCTGGCCGTTGACCTTCAGCACCGCCACGTCCTTGCCGGGGTAGCTCTCCCCGGCGGCGACGACCTCGACCGGCAGTTCCTTGGCGGTCTTGTCGACCCCGCCGCCCTGGACGCTCTGCAGCACCGCCGTGGCCTGGCTGGTCTGGCCGATCCGCAGGTGCTTGGCGTTGAACTTGACGACGATCTCGGTCGCCTTCTGGATGTTGGCGTCGCTGGCCTGGCCCTCCTGGGCGATCGACCGGATCAGGTCGGCCACGTCCTGCTTGTTGATCTGGTCCAGCGCCTGCTTGGCGAACGTCTGGCTCAGTTCCTCGGTGTCGGGCTTGACGCAGTGCGCGCCGGTCACCATGTACCCGTCGGGCGTCACCCACCAGCCGGTGCAGGTGCCGGTGACCTTGGCCTCGACCGTGCGGACCGGCTCGGCGGGCCGCAGGAAGCGGTCCACGTCGGCGGCGAACTGCTCCAGGATGTACTTGTAGAGGCTCTGCTCGTCGCTCGGCAGCTCCCCGTTCAGCACCCGCTGGGCGGTCTCCTTGGCCAGCTTCTGCACCTCGCCGGAGTTCACGTCCGCCGTCGGGACCGACAGGGTCGCCGAGTACGTCGTGGCCAGCAGCTGCACGGCCGGGTGCGACTTCGCGGCCAGCCGGGTGGCCAGCGGCGCTTCCTTCTTCTCTTCCGCCTGCGCCGTCCCCGGCACGGCCAGCACCGCCAGCCACACCGCGACCAGCGCGCCGATCAGCCTGCGCATCTTCCGCCGCTCCCCTTACCTGTCGAACCGGCCGGCCCCGTTTCTCGGGCTCCGGCTCGGCCATCGTGGGCGGCGGCCTGTCCCGCCGTCATGAGACGGCCGCCCCGACCTGGACAGGACAGCGGCCGGGACGTTCTACGATGCCCTCACCCCGACATTTCCGGCAGAAAGACCCTTCGTTGGCAACACAGCGGGACCGCCGGGCGGTCCGGGCGGCGCTCCTGCTCACCCTGGGCGCGGTCGCGCTGGTCGCCGCCTCGCTGGGCCTGGGCCTGGCCGTGCCGCCCGCCCGGCGGATGGTGTGGTGGCACCCCGAGATCGTCATCGCGCTGTTCTGGACCCCGGTGGCGTACCTGCTGGTACGGCACCGTCCCGGGCTGCGCGTCGGCTGGCTGATGCTGGTCGCCGGGTTCAGCGCCGCGGTGTACGTGCTGTCCCTGAACCTGGCGCCCTGGCTGGAGCTGCACGACCGGCCCGGCGCCGGGTTCTTCGGCTGGCTGGGGTACTGGCTGTGGGCGGTCGACACGTTCGCGCTGACGCTGGTGCTGCCGCTGATCTTCCCGGACGGGCGGCTGGTGTCCCGGTGGTTCCGCCCGGTGCTGGCGGCGGCGCTGGCCACGCCGCTGATCGTCTGCGTCCACCTCACCGTGGACCCGGACGCCCGGCGGTTCCACAACGGGGTCTCGGTCTACCCGTTCCAGGACATCCCCCTGGCGATCAGCGTCACCATCATCGGGACGCTGCTGGCCGGGCTGGTCTCGGTGGCGCTGCGGTTCTGGCGCTCGCCGCCGGACGTGCGCCGCCAGATCGCCTGGGTCATCTATCCCGGGGTGATCGCCCAGACCATCATCTACGTCGGCGAGACCACCCCCATCGGCGACCCGCTGCGCAACGTCACGATCGCCACCGTCCCGATCTGCATCGCCATCGCCATCACCCGCTACCGGCTGTACGACATCGACCTGGTGATCAGCCGGACCCTGGTGTACGCGGGCCTGGCGGTGGTCATCACCGGCGTGTACTTCGCCCTGGTCGGGGCCACCAGCCTGGTCTTCGCCGGGCGCGGGCCGATGGCGGGGCTGGTCGGCGCCATCGCCGCCGGGGCGGTGTTCGAGCCGGTGCGGCGGCGGCTGCAGAGCGGCGTGGACCGGCTGCTGCACGGCGAGCGCGACCCGTACCGGATCGCCGACCGGCTCAACCGGCGCCTGCAGACCGCCTCCGACCCGGCGGCGGCGCTGGCCATCGCCGCCTCGGTGGTCCGCGAGGCGCTGCGCGCCACCGGCGTGGTGGTCGAGGTGCTGGGCCGCGAGGGGCGGGCGGCGCTGGCCGAGGACGGCGACCTGGGCGACCGTCCCGAGGCGATCCCGCTGATCTGGCACGGGCGGCCGGTCGGGCGGCTGCTGTACTCGCGCGCCGAACTCCCCGACCGGCGGATCGCCTCGGTGATGGCCCGCAACCTGGCCGAACTCGCCAACGCGGTCCGGCTGGCCGCCGACGTGCAGCGGTCCCGCGAACGGATCCTGGCCACCCGCGAGGAGGAGCGGCGACGGCTGCGGCGCGACCTGCACGACGGGCTCGGCCCCACGCTGGCGAGCCTGGCGATGACCGTGGACGCCGCCCGGATCACCCTGCACCGCGACCCGGCGGCGGTCGACCCCCTGCTGGAGAAGCTGCGCACCACCATGAGCCGCACCATCGGCGACATCCGCGAACTGGTGTACGGCCTGCGCCCGCCCGCACTGGACGACCTGGGGCTGGCGGGCGCGGTCCGGGCGCTGGCCGACGGGGCCACCGGAGGCCCGCGCGTGGAGGTCCGGGTGGACGGCGACCTGGAGGACCTGCCCGCCGCCGTGGAGGTCGCCGCCTACCGGATCGTCCAGGAGGCGCTGACCAACGCGCGCCGCCACTCCCGCGCCTCGGCCGTGCTGGTCAGGCTGGAACGCGGCGACGAACTGTCGATCGGCGTCGCCGACGACGGGCTGGGCCTGCCGCCGCGCGTGCGCGCCGGGGTGGGGCTGTCGTCGATGCGCGAGCGGGCCGCCGAACTGGGCGGCTCCTGCTCCGTCGGGCCGGGCGCCGAGGGCGGGACGCTGGTGCAGGCCCGGCTGCCGATCAACGGCGCGCCCGCCCCGGCCGGCGACCGCGACGGCGCCCCGGGAACTGCGAAGGGCCGGTGACCGCCCCCCGCCATGAAGGATGTCACCGGCCCTCGTCGCCGCACGGACATCGGGGCTCCCATCCCTGTCCGTGCGGCCTCCCACAGGGTGTGCACGAACGAAGGTAGGCGGCCGGGGGTCCCGCCGCCGAGGGACCGCCGTCCCGTCCTCACCAGGACCCCGCCGGGATGATCTCCGGGAGCCCGTCCCGGGCGCGGACCGGCCGGATCAGCCGAACAGGCCGGGGCGGACCTCGCCCTCCGCGACGAGCACGGCGGGGCCGCGCAGGTGGCTCGTCCGGCCGTCGAGGACCACGGTGACCCGGCCGCCCGGGACGTCCACCCGCCACTCGCCCGGGGGCATCGACGGGCCCGCCGCCGCGACCGCCGTGGCGACCGCGCCCGTCCCGCAGGACCGGGTCTCGCCCGAGCCCCGCTCGTGGACCCGCATCTCCACGTGGTGGTCGCCGACCGGCCGGAACAGCTCCAGGTTGAGGCCCTCGGGGAAGACGGCGGGGTCGTAGTCCGGCGCCCGCGTGAGGTCCAGGTCCCGCACGGGGCGGTCCACCGGGCACGCCAGGTGCGGGTTGCCCATCGAAATTCGCAGCCCGGTGTGCTCCTCGCCCGCCAGGGTCGCCCGGCCCTCGCCCAGCACGACCGGCGCGCCCATGTCCACGCTGACGTCCCCGGACGTGCCCAGGGTCACCCGCCGCAGGCCCGCGCGGGTCGCCACGTCCCACTCCCCGGGGGCGGCCAGGCCCGCGTCCACCAGGTAGCGGGCGAACACCCGCACCCCGTTGCCGCACATCTCCGCGACGCTGCCGTCGGCGTTGCGGTAGTCCATGAACCACTCGGCCTCACCGGCGAGCGCCTCGGCGGCGGGGTCGCCGGCGGTCTTGGCCCGGACCACCCGCAGCACGCCGTCGGCGCCGATCCCGGCCCGGCGGTCGCACAGGGCCGCCACGGTCTCCGGCCGCAGGTCCAGGGAGCCGCCCGGGTCCGGCAGGATCACGAAGTCGTTCTCGGTGCCGTGCCCCTTCACGAAACGCATGCTCAGATCGTAGGGCCCGCCAGCACCGCCAGCGCCTGACCGGCCAGGTCGGGCAGGTCGTACGGGAGCCAGTGCACCCGAGGGTCGCGGCGGAACCAGGACTCCTGCCGCCGCGCGAACCGCCGGGTCGCCCGGACGGTCTCCGCCTTGGCCTGCTCCTCGGTCCACTCCCCCGCCAGGAACCGCAGCACCTGGGCGTATCCGAGGGCCCGCCCGGCGGTGAGCCCGTCCCGCAGGCCCGCCTTCTCCAGGGTCCGGACCTCGTCGACCAGCCCGGCCTCCCACATCCGCTCGACCCGCAGCGCGATCCGCCGGTCCAGCTCGGGGCGCGGCACCGCCAGCCCGACCTGGACGGCGCGGTACCGGTAGCGGTACTCCGGCAGCGTGGCGGTGAAGGGACGCCCGGTGATCTCGATGACCTCCAGGGCGCGCACGATCCGCCTCCCGTTGCTGGGCAGGACCGCCGCGGCGGCGGCCGGGTCCAGGGACGCCAGCCGCCCGTGCAGCTCGGCCGGGCCGACGGCGGCGAGCTCATCCTCCAGCCGCGCGCGGACCGCGGCGTCCGTACCCGGGAAGTCGAGCTCGTCGAGGACGGCGCGGACGTAGAGGCCGGACCCGCCGACGAGCAGCGGGACGGCGCCGGCCGCCCGGAGCCGGTCGATCTCGGCGCGGGCCAGGCGGCGGTACTCGGCGACCGAGGCCGCCTCGCGCACGTGCCACAGGTCGTAGAGGTGGTGCGGGACGCCGCCGCGCTCGGCGAGGCCGGGCTTGGCGGTGCCGATGTCCATGCCACGGTA
>DATADI010000563.1:0-1678 GCA_036258615.1 Thermomonospora sp.
AACCTCCCACCCCTGGGGTACCGCCTGCACGGACGGGGTCGCCCGCGCCATCCGCCCGCCGTTCGTCTTCGCCCGTCGAGGAGGATCCCGTTCGACGACGAATCCGGCCGGTCTGCCGGCGCGGCACCGGTTCTTCCCTCCGGGAGGGGTCCGTTCCGGTGACCTGTCCCTACTGTGCACGCCGCGAGTACACCAGGTGCTACATCGAGGTGACGTTCACGTTTCCGGTGTCCCGTGATCGGGCGACGCGGGCTCAGCTCCGCCAGATCAGCACGAGGGCGCAGTCGTCGTCGCGGGCGGCGGCCATCCGCTCGACCAGCTCCTTGGCGCCCTTGCCGAAGCCCTGCGGGACCAGCCGCTCGGCCTCGGTGAGCAGCCGGTCGATGCCCGCGTCCAGGTCCTGGCCGGGGGCCTCGACCAGCCCGTCGGTGTACAGCAGCAGCGCGTCCCCGGCCCGCAGGGTGCCGTGCTCGGGCTCGCAGGCCAGCTCGGGCACCACGCCGAGCACCACGCCCTTGGCGGCGTTGACCTTCCAGGTGCCGCTGGTGGAGTCGAACTGGGCGGTGGGCGGGTGCCCGGCGGACTCGACCACGTAGTCGCCGGTGGTCAGGTCCAGCACCAGGTGGGCGGCCGTCACGAACCCCTCGTCCCAGCGCTGCCGGTGCAGGTAGTCGTTGCAGGCGGCCAGGAAACGGTCCGGTTGGATCGATCCAAGAAGACCGCCGAAAGCCCCCGAGAGCATGAGCGCGCGTGTCCCGGCGTCCACGCCCTTGCCGGACACGTCCACCAGGGCCAGCTCCAGCGTCTTGCCGTCACAGGCCGAGACCACGAAGTCGCCGCCGAACGAGGAGCCGCCCGCCTGCAGCAGCACCACCTGCGCGCCCCACCCGGACGGCAGCGGCGGCATCTCGCCCTGGCGGCGCAGCCGGTCGCGCAGCTCCAGCAGCATGTACTCGCCGCGCAGGCCCTGCACGCCGAGCTGCTGCCGGGTCCGCGCGAGGGTGAGCGCCAGCACCGCCGTGATCACCACCGTGGCGATCATCCCGGGCCCGACCTTGGACCCGCCGAGCTGCCACATCGCGTACCCGAGCATCACCGAGACGACCCCGAGCAGCACCACCAGGCTGCGCACCCGCAGCAGCAGGCCGCCCGCCAGCACGGTGAGGACCAGCGCCCCGGACGGCGCCCACGCCTCCGACCAGGTCACGCTCAGGCCGAGCGACACCGCCACGACGGCGAGCGCCACGAACACGTACCGTTCGCGGGTGAGCCTGCCACGCCTGAGCCACCGGTAGAACCGCACGAGAACGGGGATGCGGCGCAGGAACGCGCGCACCCTCGGCGGCAGGAGGTGGACCAGACGTTGCAGCATCTCCGGCACTGTATCGAGCCGCCACGTCATCGGGCTGTAAAGCACGCCACGGTTGACCTGTTGTAACGCCAAGGCAACGTACGGTGAGATCCTCGCGGGTCTCGCCCGGCCCCCGCCGTCCGGGGATGATGGGGCCCTGGAGGTGACGTGATGAGTCAGCCGGGGATGCGGATCACGGTGGACGCCGCCATGCGGGCCCGGGACGTCTCCCGCCCGAACGGTGAGGAGGCCGAGCCCGCGCCGCCGCCGGAGGAGCCGCCCGCGCCCGTCCTGCCGCCCCGGCGGGAGACGCCGAGGGCGGAACGC
>DATADI010000564.1:0-7119 GCA_036258615.1 Thermomonospora sp.
GAACGCGGCGCGCTGCTGTCGGTGGGCGACGACGTCCCGTACGTGGTGACCGCCCCGGAGACGCCCGGACGGGTCGACGCGTGCGGCGCGGGCGACTGCTTCTCGGCCGCCGCCGCGCTGGCCCTCGCGGACGGGGCGCTGCTCAGCGAGGCCGTCACCGAGGCGGTCCGGCGGGCCGCCGCGTTCGTCGCCTCCGGCACCGCCTCCCCGGAACCCCCGGCGCCCGAGCCCGTGACGGGCGACCCCTGGCAGGCCGTGCGGCGGGTCCGTGAGCGGGGCGGCACGGTGGTCGCCACCGGCGGCTGCTTCGACCTGCTGCACCCGGGCCACGTGAGCCTGCTGCGGCAGGCCCGCGCGCTCGGCGACCTGCTGGTGGTGTGCCTGAACTCCGACGCGTCGGTGCGCGGCCTCAAGGGCCCCGGCCGCCCGGTGATGACCGAGCAGGACCGGGCCCGCGTGCTCGGCGCGCTGGACTGCGTGGACGCGGTGATGATCTTCGAGGAGCGGACCCCGGCCCGGCTGCTGGACCGGCTGCGCCCGGACCTGTGGGTCAAGGGCGCCGACTACGCCTCCGCCGACCTGCCGGAGGCGCAGGTCGTGCGGCGGCACGGGGGACAGGTGGTGCTGCTGCCCTACCTGGAGGGCCGCTCCAGCACCGGGCTGGTCGAACGGGCCCGCAGCCGGGTCGGCGACGGAGGGGAGGCCGCATGATCGAGGCGGGCGAACGGCGCATCCGCCGCGCCGTGGTCACCGGAGGGGCCGGGTTCCTCGGCTCCCACCTGTGCGAACGGCTGCTGCGGGAGGGCGTGAGCGTCATCTGCATGGACAACTTCCTGACCGGCACGCCGCGCAACGTGGCGCACCTGATGGGCCGTCCCGGGTTCCGGGTCGTGGAGTGCGACCTGACCGGGTTCGTGCACGTGCCCGGCGACGTGGACCTGGTGCTGCACTTCGCGTCGGCGGCCTCGCCGATCGACTACCTCAAGCTGCCGGTCGAGACCCTCAAGGTCGGCGGCCTGGGCACGCTGCACGCCCTCGGCCTGGCCCGCGAGAAGGGCGCCCGGTTCGTCCTGGCGTCCACCAGCGAGGTCTACGGCGACCCGCTCCGGCACCCGCAGCGCGAGGACTACTGGGGCAACGTCAACCCGGTCGGCCCCCGCAGCGTCTACGACGAGGCCAAGCGGTACGCCGAGGCGCTGACCACCGCGTACCGCAACAGCCGGGACGTGGACACCGGCATCGTGCGGATCTTCAACACCTACGGGCCCCGGATGCGCCCCCACGACGGCCGCGCGATCCCCACGTTCATCCGGCAGGCGCTGGCGGGCGAGCCGCTGACCGTCGCCGGGGACGGCTCGCAGACCCGGTCGGTCTGTTACGTGGACGACACCGTGGCGGGCGTCCTCGCACTGGCGTGCTCGGACCTGCCCGGACCGGTCAACATCGGCAACTCCGAGGAGACCACCGTCCTGGACCTGGCGTCCACGATCCGCGACCTGGCGGGCTCGGACTCGCCCGTGGAGTTCGTCGAGCGGCCCACCGACGACCCGTCGGTGCGCTGCCCCGACATCACCCTCGCGCGGGAACGGCTCGGATGGGAGCCGCGCGTGCCCAACACCGAGGGCCTGCGCCGCACCATCGAGTGGTTCGCCGCCGAACTGGCCGAGGCCGGGGAGCGGCGGGCCGCGGCGGGCGGATGAGGCGGAGGATCAGCGGGTGTAGGCCGCCATGAACGCCGCGAACTCCGGCAGCGACAGCTTGCCGTCGCGGCTGCCGTCGGCCTCCACCATCACCTCGACGGCGCGGGCGTGACTGATCTCCTGGCCGAGCGCCCGCATCAGGGACTTCAGCTCCGCCAGCGAGATGTAGCCGTCGCCGTCGAGGTCCACCATCCGGAACGTCGCCGCGTAGTCGTTGATGTCCGTCACGGGCGGCACGCTAGCAGCCCCCGCGTCAGGAGTCCCCGGCGCACCGCGCGGCGTAGGCGCGCAGGCCCGGCAGGTCGAGCACGGTGACCTTCTTGTAGGCGGTGGCGACCAGCCCCAGGTCGCGCAGCTCGCCGAACCCCCGGGCGGCCGTCTCCCGCGAGGCGTCCACCCAGCTGCCCAGGTCCGCCTGCGACAGCGGCGGCAGGATCTGGATGCGCCCGCCGGGCCCGGGGGCCTGGTAGCGCAGCGACAGCTCCGCCAGGTGCACCAGCAGGTGCGCCAGCCGGCAGGTGCCGTCCGCGCCCGCGTGCACCCGCAGCCGGTTGCCCAGGTCGCCCATGCGGTCCACGATCGTGGCCATGAGCGGCCACCAGCAGTGCGGGTTCTCGTCCAGGAACGCCCGGAACCGCTGCGCGGGCACGCTCAGCGCGTTGATCGCGACGAGCGCCTGCACGGTGGCCGACCGGGGCCGGTCGAACATCGCCGACACCTCGCCGACCATGTCGCCGGGGCCGCGCACCGCCAGCACCACCTCGCGCCCGGACCCGGTCGGCGAGATCACCTTCGCCCAGCCGTCCATGATGACGATGACGTGCGTGGACGCGTCGCCCTCGAAGCACAGCGGCTCGGCCGGGCGGAAGGCCCGCAGGCGCCCGGCGCGGCCGAGGAGGGCCCGTTCGGGCTCCCCGAGCGCCTCCCAGAAGGGCGTCGCCGGCAGCCGTTCCATCGGTCCTTCGCGCACACGGCCCTCCGTTCGGTCGTGCCCACGGTCGAGGCGGGCGGACGGGGAAGTGATTGCCCCATCTTGCCCTCCCGCTGACACTTTCCGTCAGCGCGTGGGACCGGACAACGAGGGTAAGGCCCGCGCGTGAAGGTGACAGTGCTGGCCGACACGCATGCGCCGCGCCGCTGGAAGGCGTGCCCGCCCGAGGTGGCCCGCCACCTGCGGGGCGCGGACCTGATCCTGCACGCGGGGGACGTGTGCACCGCCGGGGTCCTCGACGAGCTGGCCGGGTACGCCCCGGTGCGCGTGGTGCTCGGCAACAACGACGGCCCCGACGTGGCCGCCTGGGGCGCCCCGGAGACCCTGGAGCTGGACCTGGCGGGCCTGCGGGTGGCGATGATCCACGACAGCGGCGCCGCGCAGGGCCGCGCGGCCCGGATGCGCCGCCGCTTCCCGGCCGCCGACCTGGTGGTCTTCGGCCACTCGCACATCCCGATGGACGACGCCGGCGGCGCCGTGCGGATCTTCAACCCGGGTTCGCCCACCGACCGCCGCCGCCAGCCGCACGGCACGGTCGGGCTGCTGGAGATCCGGGACGGCGCGCTGGTCCGCGCGGAGATCGTCCCGGTCACCTGACCGGGGGAGCGGAGGCGTACGGGAATCGAACCCGCCGTCCCGAGATGCTCGGGACCTCCGGCTTTGAAGGCCGGGGAGGCCACCAGGCGCTCGCACGCCTCCACGCCGACCCTACGTGACCTCCCCGTCAGGACCGGTAGAGGTCCTCGATCACGTCGGTGTACTTGCCGTGCACGACCCGCCGCTTGAGCTTGAGCGTCGGGGTCAGCTCCTCGCTCTCGGCGGTCCACTCGGCCGGGAGCACCCGCCACTTCTTGACCTGCTGGACGCGGGCGAGGCGCACGTTGGCGTCCTCCACGGCCCTGGCGATCTCGGCCTGCACCACCGGATGCTCGGCCAGGCTCGCCAGGTCGGTGGTGTCGATCCCGGCGGCGGCGGCCCACACCGGCGCGACCTCGCCGTCCAGGGTGATCAGCGCGACCACGTAGGGGCGGCGGTCGCCGTAGGCCAGCGCCTGCCCGACCAGGGGGTGCTCCTTGAGCAGGTTCTCGATGAGGGACGGCGCGATGTTCTCCCCGCCGGCGGTGATGATCAGCTCCTTCTTGCGGTCCACGACCCGCAGGAAGCCGTCCTCGTCCAGGACGCCGACGTCGCCGGTGCGCACCCAGCCGTCGGGGTCGAGCAGGTCGGCGGTGGCCTCGGGGCGGTTCAGGTAGCCGGGCGTGCAGGTGGCGCCCCGGACGAGGATCTCCCCGTCCTCGGCCAGCCGCAGCTCCACCCCGGGGAACGGCCGCCCGACCGTGCCGAGCTTGAAGGCGTCGTTGGTGTTGGCGGTGACCGCCCCGGTGGTCTCGGTCATGCCGTACACGTCGAGGATCCGCAGGCCCAGCCCGGCGAAGAACCGGGCGACCTCGACCGGCAGCGGCGCGGCGGCGCTCAGCGCGTGCTGCACCCGGTCCAGGCCCAGCAGGGCGCGCATCGGGGTCAGCACGGCGGCGTCGGCCTGCTCGAACGCGGCCCGGACCTCGTCGGTGAGGGTCCCGCCGTGCTCCAGCCCCGCCACGTACCGGCGGCCGGCCTCCATCGCGGCGGCCACGGCGGCCTTCTTCCGCTCGTCGGCCTCCATCGACAGCACCGCCTGGATGCCCGCCATGATCTTCTCCCAGACCCGGGGCACGCCGAAGAAGGAGTTGGGCCGCACCTCCCGGAGCACCGCGCTGAGCTGCGCGGGGTCGGGGCAGAAGTGGATGTGGGCGGCGCGGGCGACCGGCAGGTACATGCTGAGCACCCGGTCGGCGATGTGCGCGAACGGCAGGTAGGAGATCCCGACCGGATGCGGGGGCAGCTCGGTGGTGGTGGCCTCGGACACCGCCGACTCGTACAGCGCCATCGTGTGGGTGATGATCACGCCCTTGGGGTCGCCGGTCGTCCCGGAGGTGTACAGGACGGTCAGCGGGTCCTCGGGGCGGACGGCCCGCCAGCGCCGCTCCACCTCGGCGGCGTCGGCCGCCAGCCGCTCGCGGCCCGCCGCCAGGAAGGCGTCCCAGGTCAGGAACCGGTCCCCGGCGGGGCACGCGGCGGCGTCCAGCACGATCACCCTGCGCAGGGCGGGCAGCCGGTCCAGCACCGGCAGCCACCGGTCGAGCTGGTCGCGGCCGTCGAGCACGGCGTAGGCGGCCGAGCAGTTGCCCGCGACGAAGGCGACCTGGTCGGGGGCGAGGGTGGCGTACACGGTGGTGGGCGTGCCCCCGGCGTGCACGGCGCCCAGGTCGGCCAGCACGTGCTCGGACCGGTTCGGCATCATCAGCGCGACGACCTCGCCGGGGGCCAGGCCGAGCGCGACGAACCCCGCCGCGGCCTCCAGGGCGCTGCGCCGCACCTCGCCCCAGGTCAGCGTGCGCCAGCCGGCGCCGTCGCGGTCGGAGTACGCGGGCCGGTCGGGATGGCGCTCGGCGGTCTCCAGCAGCCGGGTGCACAGCGTCCGCCCCGCGATCTCCCGTTCGATCTCCGCCCGCCGCTCAAGGATCTCGGCCTGCGCCATGGTCGCGTCCTCCGGGATGTCAGTGATTACTTGCAGGAGAGTGCACCATGCCGAACGCCGTTCGGACAAGGGGTGTGACCGAGCCTTGATCTCATCGTGTGCGCGGGCACACGGGGGTGGCCGCCGGTGCCGCCGGACTGCCCGGCCGGTCGCTTGATCGCCGAGGTCGGCGGTGCCATAGTGTCCGCCTGTGACACCCGTACGGCTGACCCGGTACGCGCGCGGCGGCGGCTGCGCCTGCAAGATCCCGCCGGGCGAGCTTGAGGAGCTGGTCGCCGGGCTCGCCGCCGGGCCGCTCGGCCCGGCCTCCGGCGGGGACCTGGTCGTCGGGCTCGACGACGGCGACGACGCCGCCGTGCTGCGCCTGGACGGCGACCGGGCCGTGGTGTCCACCGTCGACTTCTTCACCCCGGTGGTCGACGACCCCTACGACTGGGGCCGGATCGCCGCCGCCAACGCCCTGTCCGACGTGTACGCCGTCGGCGGGCGGCCCCTGCTGGCGGTCAACCTGCTGGGCTGGCCGCGCGACACGCTCCCGATGGAGCTGGCCCGCGAGGTGCTGCGCGGCGGGCGCGACGTCGCCGCCCGCGCCGGGTGCCCGGTGGCCGGCGGGCACAGCATCGACGACCCCGAGCCCAAGTACGGCATGGCGGTGACCGGCGTCGCCGACCCCGCCCGGCTGCTGCGGCTGGACGCCGCCCGCCCCGGCACCCCGCTGTCGCTGACCAAGCCGCTGGGCATCGGCGTCCTCAACACCCGGCACAAGGCGACCGGCGAGGTGTTCCCGCAGGCCATCGCCGCGATGACCGCCCTGAACGCCGACGCCGCGCAGCTCGCCCTGGAGGCGGGGGCCCGCGCCGCCACCGACGTCACCGGGTTCGGGCTGCTCGGTCACCTCGTCAAGCTGGCCCGCGCCAGCGGCGTCGCGGCGGTGGTGGACGCGGCGGCGGTCCCGTACCTGGAGGGGGCCCGCGAGGCGGTCCGCGACGGCTACGTCTCCGGAGGCACCCGCCGCAACCTCGCCTGGGTCGCCCCGCACACCGACTTCGGCCGGACCGGCGAGCCCGAGCGGCTGCTGCTGGCCGACGCCCAGACCTCCGGCGGGCTGCTGGTGGCCGGGGAGGTCCCGGGCGCCACCGTCATCGGCGAGATCACCGGGCGCGACGACGGCGCCCCCCTCGTCGTCGTGCGCTGACCGTCGCGCCGGTTGACCGGCCCGGCCCCGGGTACGACGCCCGCATGACCATCGGGGCCATCGTCACCGCCGTCGTCGTCGGCGCGGCCGTCGGGGCGCTCGGGCGGCTGGTCGTCCCCGGCAGGGTCGCGGCGCCCTGGCTCACCGTCCTGACCGGCGTCGCCGCCGCCCTCGCCGGGGCCTGGCTGGGCCACGGCGTCCTGGGCTGGGGCGACGGCGGGCTCAGCTCCCCGGTCGCGCTGCTGCAGATCCTCCTCGCGGCCGTCGGCGTCGTGGCCGCCGCCTCGCTGGGCACCCGGCGCCGCGCCTAGCCGCGTCCCGTCACCCAGACCCGCCCGTCCTCGTCGACCCGCCCGACGTCCCCGGTGAGGTAGTAGCCGGGGAACCTGGTCAGGTACGCCTCCACGAACCGCGCGTCGTCCCGCCACAGCGTGGACAGCGACCCCGGCGGCAGCGGCAGCCGGACGACGAGGTGGCCGTGCCCGCCCGGGGCCACCGGCCTGCCGCCGTCGTCCAGCACCCGCACGTCGAACCCCGGCACCGCCACGCCCGACGAGCCCGGCCGTGCCGCCATCGGCTCCAGCCCCAGCGGGTCGGCGGCGATCGGCCCGCCGGTCTCGGCCTGCCCCCACGCCCCGCTCACCCGCAGGCCCAG
>DATADI010000565.1:0-3774 GCA_036258615.1 Thermomonospora sp.
GCCGACCGGCTCGCGCCGTGCCGTCAGCGCGACGGCCGGGGCGGCGGCGACGGGCACCGCCAGCAGGGGCACGGTGAGCGCGGCGACCGCGCGGGCTGTGTTTCTCATGGCTCCGCCGAAGACTAGGTGACCATCCCGGACCGCCGATACCCGGCGATACCTTCAAGGACGCCCGAACCGTCGCCACGGTTGGGTGAGGAACCTTCCATGCCGTGGTGTGCGACGAAGGATTTCCCCTTTAAGGACGTCTGACTAGTCCGTTCGGGTCATGGCCTGAATGCCGTGGTGTGGCCGAAATGGATGACGGTCCGTGTCCGGGGCCGGTCCCGGCGGATCAACTGTCGTCCCGCGGTGCGGGGCGCCCGGCGGCGGGTGCCCTGTTCGGCGCATCATGGAGGGGTCCGTGGCCCGGCCGGGCGGCTGGTCGCCGTTTGTCCGGGCTTAGGGATGCGCTGGCCCAATTGCGCCACGTGCCACGCATCGACCTGCAAGGATTGGGCTCGGAGGTTGGCCGTGGCCATTGACTTCAAGGCGTCCCGGGGCGCGACGCTGGGCGTGGAGTGGGAACTCCAGCTCGTCGACGCGCAGACCAGGCGCCTGCGGCAGGACGCGCACCATGTGCTGGCCGCGCTGCCCGCGCTCAGCGAGCAGGGGGACGTCCCCCGGCTCCGCCACGAGCTGATGGAGTCCATGGTCGAGGTCGTGACCGGGGTGTGCCACACGGTGGGCGAGGCGGTCGCGGACCTGGCGGGCACCCTGGAGCAGCTACGCTCGGTGACCCTCGCCCGGGGGATCGAGCTGGCCTGCATGGGCACGCATCCGATCAGTGACTGGCGGGACGCGGTGCTGGCCCCGGTCCAGCGCTACGCCGACCTGATCGAGGAGATGCAGTGGCTGGCCCGCCGCGCCCAGACCTTCGGGGTGCACGTCCACGTGGGGGTCCGCCACCGTGACAAGACGATCCCGATCGTCAACGCGCTGGCGGCCTACCTGCCGCACTTCCTGGCGCTCACCGCCTCCAGCCCGTACTGGGGCGGCGACGACACGGGGCTGGCCTCCAGCCGCGCGGTGGTGTGGGGCCAGCTCCCCACGGCCGGGCCGCCGCACCTGCTGGCCGACTGGGCGGAGTTCGAGGAGTACATGGCCACCCTGCTGCGGGCGGGCACCATCCGCAGCATCAAGGAGGTGTGGTGGGACGTCCGCCCGCATCCGGACTTCGGCACCATCGAGATCCGGATGTTCGACGGCATCCCCACCCTGCGCGAGGTCGGCATGGCCGCCGCCCTCTGCCAGAGCCTGGTCACGCTCTTCGACCAGCAGTTGGATCGCGGATACACTCTTCCCCGACCGGCCGCCTGGGTCGTGCGGGACAACAAGTGGCGGGCCACGCGCCACGGCCTGGACGCCATCGTGATCACCGACGACGGCGGGAGCACCGCCCCGCTCCGCGACGACCTGTACGAACTCATCCGTGAGCTGGAGCCGGTGGCCGACCGGCTCGGCTGCGCCGAACAGCTCAAGGTGGCCGGCGAGGTCCTGGAGCACGGGGCCCCGTACGAGCGCCAGCGCGCGATCCGCGCCGAGGGCGGCACGCTGGAGAACCTCGTCGAGGCCGCCGTGCTGGAGCTGTCGGAGGACAGGTTCGTCACTCCGCGGGAGGTGGCATATGGGGGAGGCTGACCGCTCCTCCGGTCCTGCCCGCCGGACGCAACGATCACAGGGTTCCCAGGCGTCTACCGAGGGAACGCCGACCACTCCTGCGACGGAGAACCATCAGGAGCAGGACGCCGACACACAGGGGGAGCACATGACGCAGCCGGGACATGGGGTGATGCCCGGACTGGACAGGGTGGCCGCCGCCGCGCAGGCGGGGCCCGAGGGCGTTCCGGCGCCGTGGGACGGTGCGGCGCTGCACGGGCAGCTCGACGCCTTCCTCGCCCGGCAGGAGCAGCGGCTCATCGCCTTCCGCCGCGACCTGCACATGCATCCCGAGCTGGGATACGCCGAGCACCGCACCACCCAGCAGATCGTCGACGCGCTCACCGCGGCCGGGCTGCGGCCCCGGGTGCTGCCCAAGGGCACCGGCGTGATCTGCGACGTGGGCCCCGGCGACGGCCCCACCGTCGCGCTGCGCGCCGACATCGACGCGCTGCCGCTGATGGACGAGAAGGACGTCCCGTACCGGTCCACCGTCCCGGGCGTCGCGCACGCCTGCGGGCACGACGTGCACACCGCGACCGTGCTGGGCACCGGGCTGTTCCTGGCGCAGCAGGCCGCCGCCGGGCAGCTCCCGGGCCGGATCCGGCTGCTGTTCCAGCCCGCCGAGGAGAACCCCGGCGGCGCCCTGGACGTCATGGCGGCGGGCGGCATCGCCGGGGTGGACCGGGTGTTCGCCCTGCACTGCGACCCCCGCATCGAGGTCGGCCAGCTCGGGCTGCGGGCCGGGCCGATCACCGCCGCCTGCGACAAGGTCTACGTGAAGGTCACCGGCCCCGGCGGGCACACCGCCCGCCCGCACCTGACCGCCGACCTGGTGTACGCCCTCGCCAAGATCGTCACCGAGCTGCCCGCGGCGCTGTCCCGCCGGGTGGACCCCCGGTCCAGCCTGTCCCTGGTGTGGGGGCGGGTCGCGGCGGGCTCGGTCGCCAACGCCATCCCCGACGACGGGATCGCCGAGGGCACCGTCCGCTGCCTGGACGACGAGGCGTGGCACAAGGCCCCCGAGATGATGAAGGCGCTGCTGCACTCGGTGGCCGCCGCCTACGACGTGGAGGCCGGGCTGGAGTACGTGCGCGGCGTCCCCCCGACGGTCAACGAGGCCACCAGCGTCCAGATGTTCCGCGACGCCGCCACCCAGATGATCGGGGAGGACGCCCCGGTGCCGACCCCGCAGAGCCTCGGCGGCGAGGACTTCGGCTGGTACCTGGAGTCGATCCCCGGCGCGCTGGCCCGGCTCGGCGTCCGCACCCCCGGCTCCGAGGAGGAGTACGACCTGCACCGCGGCGACTTCGACGTGGACGAGAGCTGCATCGGCGTCGGCGTCCGCATCCTCGCGGCGACGGCGCTCACGGCCCTGTGGGAGGGGCAGCGCCCCACCTCCGACGAGACGGTCGGGGGAGCCGTCAGCCGCTGACGGCGCGCAGCGCCCCGGGGCGGCGCCCGGCGAGCCGGTCGAGCGCCGTCGCGGTGGCCTCGTCGCCCGGCAGCAGGACGACGAGCCGCTGCCCCTCGTCGGCGGGCAGGTCCAGCGTCTCGAACATCAGCCGCAGGTCGCCCGCCTCGGGATGCACCAGCCGTTCGACGCCCGCGCGCAGCGGGGTCCGGGGCGGGCCCTCAAGGCGTGCGGAGAACGCCGCCCCGGCCGCCTCGGTCAGCTCTCCGGCCAGCTCCGCGGCGTGCGCCTCGGTCAGGACGGCCTCGCTGCGGAACTGCACGACCTGCTCGTCGGCGACCCGGTCCCACTCGGGGTACGCGACGCGGGCCCGCGGGTCGGTGAACACGTACCGCAGCAGGTTCGGCCGGTCGGTCTCCAGGATCCCCAGGGGCGTGGCCAGCCGCTCGTACGCGTCGGTCCAGGCGAGCAGGTCGCCCGTCTGGTTCAGCACGAACGCGGGCGCGGCGATCCGGTCGAGCATCGCCCGCACCGTCGGGCGTACCGAACGGGCGGGCGGCGTGCCGTGCACCAGGCACGTGTAGGAGCCGTCGGCGACCTTGGCGGCGCGGCGCAGCAGGTCACGGTCCTCGTCCGACAGCCGCAGCGCGTCCGCCAGCGCG
>DATADI010000566.1:0-6875 GCA_036258615.1 Thermomonospora sp.
TCGGCGGCGTCGCGGGCGGTGAGCGCGTCGTCCCGGCCGCCGATGCGGAACCGGCCCCACCTGTCACGCGGCTGGCTGGACCGGGGCCGGACGGGCGACCAGCGGGACCCGCGGTCGGGCGGCGACGGGTCCGCGGGCGGCTGGTCCGGCGGGGAGGGAGCGAACGCGTCGTCGGCTCGCTCGCGGGACCTACGGCGAATACCCCTGTACCGCATCCACCCCGCCTCTCCGGAACTTCGGTACGCTATGGGCCCGGTGCGCGCCGCTACCGGACCCTCCCATGGCAGGGTAAGGCGCGACCCCGGCGCCCGTCGACAACGGATCATGGACGCGCGGGGCGGACCGGGGCCACGGCCGCCGGGTCTCGGGTTAGGCTCGAGGGCATGCTGTATGTCCTGCTCGGCCTGATCACCGTCGGCGTCTGGCTGTTCTGCCTCTTCGACGTGCTCACCACCGACGAGAACGACGTACGGCTCCTGCCGAAGTTCGGCTGGTTCCTGCTCGTCCTGCTCGGTTTCCTGGTCGGCTCGGCGCTGTGGCTGCTGGCCGGCCGTCCCCGCGTCCCGGCGGGCCCGTCCGGCCCCCGGCCGCCCTCCCCCGGGCCGCGCCCGGCGCCCCCGCGGGGCCCGGACGACGACCCGGACTTCCTGCGCGGCCTCGACCGCCGCATCCGCGGCGAGGACTAGCGATCCCCGCCGGGGCCGTTAACCCGCGTAGGAGTGCAGGCCGGAGAACATGTAGTTCACGCCGAAGAAGTTGAACAGCAGGGCGGCGAAGGCCAGCAGGGAGATGACGGCGGCGCGGCGGCCCTTCCAGCCGGCGGTGGCGCGGGCGTGCAGGTAGCCGGCGTAGATCACCCAGGTGACGAAGGACCAGATCTCCTTGGGGTCCCAGCCCCAGTAGCGGCCCCACGCCTCGTCCGCCCAGATGGCCCCGGCGATGATCGCGAAGGTCCAGATGGGGAACGCGAACATGGTGACCTTGTAGGCCAGCCGGTCGAGGGTGTCGGCGCCGGGCAGCAGGGCCAGGGTCCCGCCGCCGGTCTCGCCCGCCGGGCGCCGGGACCGCAGCATGTACAGCACGGTGGACACGCCCGCCACGGTGAACGCGCCGGTGGCGACGATGGCGGCGCTGACGTGGATGGCGATCCAGTACGACTTGAGCGCGGGGACCAGCGGGCCGACCGGGGTGTAGAGCCAGATGGTGGCGACGCCGAGCGCGACCACCGCGGCCAGCATGACGAACGCGCCGAGGAAGCGGGCCTTGTAGCGCGCCATCACGACCAGGAACGCGGTGACGGCCGCGAACGCGATGGCCGAGAGGAACTCGTACATGTTGCCCCACGGCCAGCGCTCGGCGGCCCAGCCCCGGGTGACGAGCATGCCGAGGTGCGCGCCCCAGCCCAGCACGTTGATGAGGACCGCGAAGCGGCCCCAGTCGCGCTCGGTGGCGGGCTCGTCGTCCTCGGAGCCCTCCGCCGGAGCCCCCGCGGCCTTCGCCGTCTCCGTGGTCTCGGTGGTCTCCGCGCCCGCCGTGCCGACCAGGACCTTGGCGGGGGCCTCCCGCTCGGCCCGTTCCGTCTCGGCGGATCCGGCGCGGCGGCGGCCGAAGCCGAGGTCGAGCGCGTACCCGACCATCGCCACGACGTACAGCAGCACGGCGCCCAGCGCGAGCTGGTCGCTCAGGTTCGCGAGGTCGCTGTCGGCCACGCTCACTCCTCGGTGTCGTCGTCAGAGCCCGTCGGGGCCCGCGGTTCGTCACGGCGCAGGGCCGCCACGACGTCCTCGAACTCGGCGGTCGGGTTCCCCAGCGTCAGCCCGCCGACCTCCACCACCGTACGCCCGCCCTTTCCGGGGGTCGCACGGACCCACAGCCTGCGGCGGCGGACCATGAAGGAGACGATGACGCCGAGGATCGCGGCGACCGCGGCGGCCAGGGCGGGCAGTCGTCCCGGGTCGTGGTTGACCGAGAGGCTGATCCACTCCTGGGTGCCGTCGAAGGTGATCGACCCGGCGCCGTTCGGCAGGGTGAAGGTCTCCCCCTGGCGCAGCAGCCGCGCGCCGCCCCGGACCGGCTGGAGGGTCTTGCCGATGCCCTCGATCCGGTACACCGACTGGGGGGTGCCGGAGTCCAGGCCGAGGTCGCCCTTGAAGGTCATCAGCGACACGGTGGGGTTCAGCGGGGCCGGGAACGCCGACAGCACCTGCTTGTTGCGGGTGTCGGCCACGGCGGTGGGCCAGAACACGGCCTGGAAGGCGAGCTGCTCGGGCCGCGCGTCGGGGGCCTTGATCACGCCTTCGGAGGTGTAGGTGCGCGTCTCGATCGGCAGGAACGGCATCGCGCCCCGGTAGGCGACGTTGCCCTGGCCGTCGCGGACGGTGAAGCGCGGCGCGTAGCCGTGGTTGAGCAGGTAGATCTTGGCGCCGCCGACCGCGAGCGGATGGTTGACGCGCAGGTCGTAGGTCTTCTCGGGGGCGTCGGGCCGTTCCCGGTAGTGGACGGTGGCGCTGTAGTCGAGGGGCTGGCCGCGCCGCTCCCCGTCCTTGACGTAGTCGGCCCTGAAGTCCTCCAGCCGCAGGGAGAACGGCGCCAGCCGGTCGGGGCTGAACTGGCGTCCCGGCGTGAACTGGTCGTAGTACGCCAGGGAGTTGGCGAAGCCGCTGCCCTCGGTGAGGACGATGTTGCCCCGGTACCCGAACAGCGCCCCGGCCGCGACGGCGAACAGCAGCACCAGCAGCGCCAGGTGGAAGGCCAGGTTGCCGATCTCGCCGAGGTAGCCCTTCTCCGCCGCGACCGAGCCGTCCCCGTCGGCCACCCGGAACCGGCGGCCCCGCAGTAGTCTCCGGGCCTCGGCGAGCACCTCGGCGGCGTCGCGGTCGGTCTCGTACCGGGCCGACTGGGGCAGCCGCGACAGCACGCGGGGGGCGGCGGGCGGCTGGGAGCGCATCGCCCGCCAGTGCTGCCGCGTGCGGGGGATGACGCACCCGGCCAGCGACACGAACAGCAGGATGTAGATCGCCGCGAACCAGGGGGCGGCGAACACGTCGAACAGCGAGAGCCGGTCGAGCCAGGGCCCGAGCGTGCGGTGCTCGTCGAGGTACTCCACGACCCGTTCGGGGGCCTGGCCCCGCTGCGGCAGGATCGAGCCCGGCACCGAGCCCAGCGCCACCAGGAACAGCAGGATCAGCGCGGTGCGCATGGAGGTGAGCTGTCGCCAGCCCCAGCGCAGCCAGCCGGTCACGCCCAGGCCCCTGGGGCGGGGTTCACGGCCCTGCGGAACGGCCTCGGCGGCGGGCGCCTGCCGTGTCTCGGTCATGTCAGATCACCGTCTCGAAGCCGCCGATCCACGACTTCAGCTCAAGGGTCAGGTCGCCCCACAGCCCGGTCACCAGCAGCACCCCGATGGCGACGAGCATCCCGCCGCCGACCCGGGTGACCAGCCGGTACCGGCTCTTGACCGCGCCGAACGCGCCCAGCGCCCGCCGGTACGCCAGCGCCGTGGCCACGAACGGCAGGCCCAGCCCCAGACAGTACGCCAGCGACAGCAGCGCCCCGCGCCCCGCGCTGGCCTCGTTGAACGACAGGGCCTGCACGGCCGCCAGGGTGGGCCCGATGCAGGGGGTCCAGCCGAGCCCGAACAGCACGCCGAGCATGGGGGCCCCGGCGAGCCCGGCGGCCGGGAGCCGCCCGGACTTCACGGTGCGCTGGAGCCCCGGCACCAGGCCCATGAACGCCAGACCGAACACGATCGTCAGCGCCCCGAGCACCCGGGTGATCGGGTCGGAGTACTCCAGCAGCCACCGCCCCAGTTCCCCGAACGCGGCCCCCGCGCTGACGAACACCACCGTGAACCCGGCGATGAACAGCGCGGCCCCGGCGAGCAGCCGCCCGCGCCGCCGCCGGTCGTCGTCCGCGAGGTCCACCCCGGACATCCCGGTGACGTACGACAGGTAGCCGGGGACCAGTGGCAGCACGCAGGGGGACAGGAACGACACCAGCCCCGCCAGTGCCGCCAGCGGCACCGCCGCCAGGAGCGATCCCCCGGCGACGGTCTCCCCGACGCTGCCCGCGATGATCATTTCTCCGCGGCGATCTGGTTGATCAGGGGGTTGAGCCTGGAGTACGTCGTGGCGCCGATGATCCGCACCGCGACGCGGCCCTGCCGGTCGAGGACGAGGGTGCTGGGCACGGCGTTCGGCGGGACGTCCCGGAACGCGAGCGTGAGGCGGCCGTCGCCGTCGAACAGGCTGGGGTAGGTGACCTTGAAGCTGCGCTCCATGGCCTTGGCCTGGTCCTTGGAGTCCTTGATGTCGATGCCGAGGAACTCCACGCCCTTGGGGCGGTGCTCGGTGTAGAGCTTCTGGAGGGTGGGGGCCTCGCCGCGGCAGGGGGCGCACCAGGACGCCCAGAAGTTCACCACCACGACCTTGCCCCGGTAGTCGGCCAGCTTCAGCGGCCTGTCCTCCAGGGTGGTGCCCTCGATGGCCGGGGCCGCCTTGCGGTCGCCGGAGCCGACGAGCTGGGCGGTGCCGTCGCCACCGATGAAGCGGTTGTCGCCGCTGCCGGGGCCGGTCTGCGCGCCGGTCCCCGCGCATCCGGTCAGCAGGCCGGTCAGCAGGGCGCACACCGTCGCGGCGCCCACGACGGCGACGTTGACTCGGGGCATCGGAACTCCTACTACGCGATGTAGTACATCACTGTAGTGCCGGACTCAGGCACCCGGGACGGTGGGGCGGCGGACGAGCCCGGCGGCCGGCTCGTGGTAGTCGACGGCCACCAGCCGGCTGCCCTCGAACGTCAGGCTGGTCACGCTGGCCAGCTCGCACTGCCGCCGCCGGGGGTGGTGCCACATCCGGCGGTGCTCGGCGAACCGGCGCAGGGTCCAGATCGGCAGTTGGTGGCTGACGCACACGGCCTCGTGCCCGCGCGCCGCCTCCCGCGCCGCGATCACGGCCGCCTTCATCCGCGCCGCGATCACCTTGTACGGCTCGCCCCACGACGGCCGGACCGGGTTGACGAGGAACGGCCAGTGCGCCGGGCGGCGCAGCGAGCCCTGCCCCACCCCGAACGTCAGGCCCTCGAACCGGTTGCCCGCCTCGATCAGCCGGTCGTCCACCGTCACCGGCAGGTCGAAGACCTCGGCCATCGGCGCGGCGGTCTCCAGCGCCCGCTCCAGCGGCGAGGAGAACAGCGCGGTCACGTCGTGGTCGGTGAACCACTTGGCCACCGCCTGCGCCATGAGGACGCCGTCCTCGCTGAGCCGGTATCCCGGCAGCCTCCCGTACAGGACGCCCTCGGGATTGTGCACCTCGCCGTGCCGCAACAGATGAACGATCGTCTTCTCACTCATGGCGGACACGAGACTACCTGCGCACACCGGTGGCCCCGCCGCCCGGCCCGTCCGGGACGCTACAGTGCGCGGCGATGCGGACCATCATCGTGCTCGCCGGGCCGAACTCGGAGACCATCCTGCGGCTGGCGCCGGGCGAGGAGATCACGTTCGGCCGGGGCGCCCCCGAACAGCCGGTCGACCTGCGGGTGGACGACCCGGCGGTGTCCCGGATGGCGGGCACCGTGCACGCCGTCGAGGACTACTGGCGGCTGACCAACCGGAGCCGTACCGCCACCTACGTGGTGGAGAACCCCGAGGGCGGCGGGGAGTTCGTGAAGGTGCCGCCGGGCCGGGTGGGGGCCCCGATGCCGTTCGAGATCTCCCAGGTGCTGCTGCCGGTGGAGGGCGGCTGGACGCGGGCGTTCACGGTGATGGCGCCCGAGCACACGTTCACGCGGTCGGCGGCCGGGGTCACCGGCGAGCCGACCCGGCTGGCGCACTCGCTGGACCCGACCGCCAAGTACTTCCTGGTGCTGGTGGCGCTGTGCGAGCCCCGGCTGCGGGACCCGTCGTCGGCGGTGATCCCGAGCGTGCCGCAGATCCTGGCGCGGCTGGCGGGCGTCGGCCTGACCCGCAGCGCGATCAACTTCCACATCGACTACCTGGCCCGCGAGAAGCTCCGCGTCAAGCAGCCCTCGCACGACGCCTCCCAGGGCAAGGCCGACTGGCAGCGGGCGGCGCTGATCTCGGTGGCCCTGCGGTTCGACCTCGTCCGCGACGAGCACCTGGCCCTGCTCCCCTGAACCGGCGTCAGCGACGCGAGGCGGCCACGTGGTCGGCGATGAGCCGGGCGGCCTCGTCCAGCGCCGCCTTCCCCGCGCCCGCCTCGGCGGCGGCCTCGACGTAGAAGTAGGTGAGGGCCGCCGTGCAGGTGTCCGCCTGCGACCACGGCAGCGTGCAGTAGACCGTGGCCGCTCCGCCGTCGCCCGGGTGCAGGACCGACAGGGCCGCGTCGGCGTACGGGGACGGCGGCCTGCCCACCAGGTCGCTCCCCACCGGGGCCGACAGGGCCGCCCGCAGCCCCGGCACTCCGGTCGGCAGGTCCCGCAGGCCCACCGCGTCGGAGACGCAGTCCCGGCCCTGGGCGCGCAGCCTGTCGGCCTGCGGCGAGGTCGGGAAGTACAGGCAGGTGGACGTGGCGGCGTCGCCGAGGGTGACCGGGGTGAACACGCCGGTCCACGCGGAACCGCGCCGGACCGTGATGCTGTTGACCGCCTGGCCGCCGCCCGCCGTGCAGGGGTCGCCCGCCCGGCCGATGACCCGCAGTCCGGGGCGGTACTGGAACACCGCCGCGCCGGGCGGAAGCCGTACCTGCTCCGGGAGCCGCACGGACGGCGGGGAGCCGCGCGGCGGCGAGGTCGTCCCGCTCAGCGGATCGACGACCGCGCAGGGCCGTACCGCGACCGTCGCGGGCCGGGGGTCGGGGGCGGTGACGCGCTGGATCGCGACCGTCGCGCCCGCGCCGGTGGCCAGCGCCAGCGCG
>DATADI010000567.1:0-4978 GCA_036258615.1 Thermomonospora sp.
GGGCAGCCAGCGGCGGAACCAGCCGCCGAAGGTCGAGCGGGTGGCGTCGTTGTCGATGATCATGGCGGTGCCGCCGCGCCGCAGGACCCGGCGCAGCTCGGCCAGGCCCGGTTCGCAGCCGGGCCCGAAGAAGTACGCCCACCGCGCGTGCACCACGTCCACCGAGGCGTCCGGCAGCGGGATCCGCTGGGCCGCGCCCACCCGGACGGTGACGTTCGGCAGGTCCCGGACCCGCCGCACGGCGGTCGCGGCCAGCGCCGAGTGCGGCTCCACCCCGACCACCCGGGCCGCCTCACGGGCGAACAACGGCAGGTGGTAGCCGGTGCCGCAGCCCAGGTCCAGCACCGTCGCCCCCGCCCAGGGGCGGATCCGGCGCAGCGCCGACTCCAGCACCCCGTCGGGGTCCACGGCGCGGTTCTCGATCTCGTAGACCTGGGGAGAGTTCCAGATGTTGGGGCTGGGCACGGCGCCCGCCGCGATCTCGGCCACGAGCGCAGGGTAGCCGGGCCCCGCGGGGTGTCGCGCAGGTCATCGCCACCTGGGGACCGGAACGCGCGACGCGCCGCATAGGCTTTGCGTTGCACGGCGCCGGTCCGCGGGGCAGCATTGTTCAATTCAGCGTCGCACCCAGCGCGACGCCGGCCGGCGCTCACCGGAAGCAGCGAGCGAGCAACATGGCGAGGGAGCAGTGACCCCGCAGCACGACGGCACGGTACCCGGGCTGAGGGTGCCGGACGCCCCGGTGACGCTGTCCACCGCGTCGGTCTACCCGGAGAAGGTGCCGGCGGCGTTCGAGATCGCGGCGGCGCTCGGCTACGACGGCGTCGAGGTGATGGTGGCCACCGACGCGGCCTCCCAGGACCTCAACGTCCTGCGCCGCCTGTCGGACTACCACCAGGTCCCGATCCGGTCGATCCACGCGCCCTGCCTGCTGCTGACCCAGCGGGTGTGGGGCCGTGAGCCGTGGGGCAAGCTGGTGCGCTCCAAGGAGGCCGCCGAGGAACTGGGCGCCGAGGTGGTCGTCGTCCACCCGCCGTTCCGCTGGCAGCGCGACTACGCCCGGGAGTTCGTCGAGGGCCTGGCCCGCATGCAGGAGGAGACCGACGTCCTGTTCGCGGTCGAGAACATGTTCCCCGTACGGGCGCGCGGCGCCGAGGTCGGCATGTACTCGCCCGGCTGGAACCCCCTCGACCAGGACTACCCGTACGTGACGCTGGACCTGTCGCACACGGCCGTGTCGGGGTCGGACGCGCTGGAGATGGCCGGGTCGCTCGGCGACCGGCTCCGCCACGTCCACCTGGCCGACGGGGTCGGCGTCACCAACAAGGACGAGCACCTGGTGCCGGGACGCGGCTCGCAGCCCTGCGACGCCGTGCTGGAGAAGCTCGCCGCCGACGGCTACCGGGGGCACGTGGTGCTGGAGGTCAACACCCGCCGGGCCGCCAACCGGGCCGAACGGCTGGAGGACCTGGCCGAGGCGCTGGCGTTCGCCCGGCTGCACCTGGCCGCCGCCGACCGGACCTGGGAGGTCACCCCGGCCGGAGAGGTGACCCGCCGGGGCCCGCGCTGATGGCGGCGACGCCCCGCCAGGGGCGTCCCGGACGGCGTCCCGGGCCGACCGAGACCCGCGCGACGATCCTGGCCGCCGCGCGCCGCCTGTTCGCCGAGAAGGGGTACGACGGGGCCTCGCTGCGCGGCATCGCCCGTGAGGCCGGGGTGGACCCGGCGCTGGTGCACCACTTCTTCGGCACCAAGCAGGGCGTCTTCGTGGCGGCCATGGAGTTCCCGCTGAACCCCGAGGCGATCCTGGCCCGGGTGGCGGGCCTGTCGTCCCGGGAGGAGCTGGGGCGGGCGCTGGCGGAGGTCTTCCTGGACGTGTGGGACGACCCGGCCAGCCGCGCGCCGCTGCTGGCGATGCTGCGCTCGGCGATGGTGAACGAGCGGGTCGCCACGATGATGCGGCAGTTCGTGCAGGCGACGCTGCTGCGGCCCGCCACCGAGACCTTCCACATCCCGCCGGTCCGGATGGAGGCCGCGGTCGGGCAGATGATCGGCGTCGCGATGCTGCGGTACGTGCTCGGGGTCGAGCCGATCGCGTCGGCGACCCGGGAGGAGCTGGTCGAGCTGCTCGCTCCCGCCCTCCAGCAGCACCTGTCCTGAGCCCCCTCGGAGCCCTTGACCGGGCCTTCGCGCGGACATAAATTCAACACATGATGAGTTCGATTCGGGAACGGCCGCCCGACCCGGCGGCGGCGGTGAGCGTCCGCGGGCTGCGGGTGCGGCGGGGCGGCCGGGAGGTCCTCCGCGACGTCGCCTTCGACGTGCCGCGCGGCTCCGTCGTCGGCCTGCTGGGGCCCAGCGGATGCGGCAAGACCACGCTGATGCGGGCCGTGGTGGGCGTGCAGATCGTCCAGGGCGGCACCGTCACCGTCCTCGGCCGCCCGGCCGGGAGCCGGGAGCTGCGCCGCACGGTGGGCTACGCGACCCAGAGCCCGGCGGTCTACGCGGACCTGACCGTCCAGGAGAACCTGCGGTACTTCGCGTCCGTCCTCGGCGCGCCGCGCGGCGACGTCGCGCGGGTCGTCGACGAGGTCGGGCTCGGACCGCACCGCGACCAGGTGGTCGCCACGCTGTCCGGCGGCCAGCGCAGCCGCGCCAGCCTGGCGGTCGCGCTGCTCGGTCGGCCGGAGCTGCTGGTGCTGGACGAGCCCACCGTGGGCCTGGACCCGGTGCTGCGCCAGGAGCTGTGGGAGCTGTTCCACGAACTGGCCGCACAGGGCGTCACGCTGCTGGTCTCCAGCCACGTCATGGACGAGGCGGGCCGCTGCGAGCGGCTGCTGCTGATGCGCGAGGGCCAGATCCTCGCCGACGGCACGCCGGACGCGCTGCGCGCCCGGACCGGGGCCGACGACCTGGAGGAGGTCTTCCTCCGCCTGATCGCCGGTCACGAGGAGGTGGGATCCCGATGAGCGTCACCGTCACGCTGGCCACCACGCGGCGCATCCTCGGCCAGCTCCGCCACGACCACCGCACCGTCGGCCTGATCGTCGGGGTGCCGAGCCTGCTGATGATCCTGCTGCGGTACGTGTTCGACGAGCCCGCGCTGTTCGACCGGGTCGGGCCGCTGCTGCTGGGCGTGTTCCCGTTCGTGATCATGTTCGTGGTCACCAGCGTCGGCACCCTGCGCGAGCGCGCCGGCGGCACCCTGGAACGGCTGATGACCACCCCGCTGGGCAAGCCGGACCTGCTGCTCGGCTACGCGCTGGCGTTCGGGCTGGTCGCGCTGGTGCAGGTCGGGGTGGTCCTGGCGATCTCGCTGACCTGGCTGGACCTGGACCTGGCGGGCCCGGTGGCCCTGCTGGTCGTGGCCGCGCTGCTCAACGCGCTGCTGGGGGTGGCTTTGGGCCTGTTCGCGAGCGCGTTCGCCCGCACCGAGTTCCAGGCCGTGCAGCTGCTGCCCGCGTTCGTGCTGCCGCAGGCGCTGCTGTGCGGGCTGTTCGTGCCGCGCCCGGAGATGGCGGGCTGGCTGGAGGCGATCTCCAACGTGCTGCCCCTGTCGTACGCGGTGGAGGCGATGCGGGAGGTCGCCCGGGAGCCCGAGCCGACGGGCACGCTGGTGCGGGACCTGGTGGTGATCGCCGCCTGCGCGCTGCTCGCCCTGGCCCTCGGCGCCGCCACCCTCCGCCGCCGCACCCCCTGAACCGGCACCGAATCGGTTGAGGGGGCGCAAAGACGGCGTTCGCCGTGCGAACCGGATTGTAAACTCCGCGCCATGAGCAGCGAGCCCACCCAGGACCACGCCGAGTCCGGCGGACCGTCCGGCGTCCTCCGGACCGACGAGCCCGCCCCCGCCGAGGGCGGCGAGGCCGGCGGCCGTGACGCCGCCCGGCAGGCCCGCAGGCGGCGGCGTCGCCGGGTGCTGCTGTCGGTGCTGGTCTTCCTGATGCTGATCGTGGTGGGCCTGGGCGCGCTGGTCTGGCAGCGGCAGGCGTCCTACAACGGCAACATCGACCGGCTGCGCGGCGTCATGCCGCCCGAGGAGGGGCGTCCGGGGCCCAACGTGGTGGGCACGGAGAACTGGCTGCTGGTCGGCTCCGACACCCGGGTCGAGACCTCCACCACCGGTGAGGGCGGCGACCTGTGGAAGCCGGGGCGGCAGCGCTCCGACACGCTCATGCTGCTGCACCTGCCCGCCAAGCGGGACAAGGCGTACATCATCTCCTTCCCCCGCGACTCCTGGGTCCCGGTGCCGGGCCACGGCACCCAGAAGATCAACGCGGCGTTCTCCTACGGCGGCCCGCCGCTGCTCATCGAGACCGTCGAGGACCTGACCGGCGTCCGCATCGACCACTTCGGCGCGATCGACTTCAACGGCTTCAAGGCCATGACCGACGCGCTCGGCGGGGTGGACGTGCACGTCGCCCAGACCGTCCGGGACCCGCATAACAACATCACCTGGCAGGCAGGTAAGAATCACCTCGACGGTGACAAGGCGCTGATGTTCGTCCGCCAGCGGCACGGCCTGCCCAACGGCGACTTCGACCGCATCAAGCGCCAGCAGGCGTTCCTGCGGGCCATCACCCAGAAGGCCGCCGACGGCGGCACCGTCACCAACCCGTTCAAGCTCGACCGGTTCATGTCGGCGTTCACCAAGTCGATCAGCGTGGACGAGTCGGTCTCGGCGGGCGACCTGCGCTCGCTGGCGCTGAGCATGCGCGGCGTGCGGGGTTCGGACATCACGTTCCTGACCGTTCCCAACAAGGGCCCGGCCGCGCGCGGCAACCAGAGCGTGGTGCTGCTGGACGACGCCAAGGCAAAGACCCTGTATGACGCCGTCCGCACCGCCGAGGTCGCCGATTACGTCGAGCGCCACGGCGGTACCAACAGCGTGGGCACGGTCTCCTAGAGCAGGCGACCGCAACGGAGCGCCGGCGGAGTGAGGATCGCCTGATCTGGCTCGGGGGTCCGGGGGTCGTCC
>DATADI010000568.1:0-4761 GCA_036258615.1 Thermomonospora sp.
GCCGCCCGCGGGGGCCGACGGCGCGGCCGCGGCGACGCGCGACAGGCCCAGCGCCGAGGCCACCATCCGGTCGCGCAGCCGTCCCGGCATCCGGGACAGCAGGACCAGCAGCCGCGCGTCGCGGCCCGCCGTGTAGTGCCGCCGGGGCCTGCGGGCCTCGACGGCCCTGACCAGGGTCCGCACGACGCCGTCCACGGGCGCCAGGGACTGGCCCGCCATCGCCCGTTCCATCGCCTCCAGCCACGGCCGGTACAGGTCGACCGCCGCCGGATCGGCCTGGGTCAGCGCGACCCGCGCCGCCGTCTCGGCCTTGCCGAAGATCCCCGTGGCGACCGCGCCCGGCCGGACCACGCTCACCGGGACGCCCCACGGGGCCAGCTCGACGCGCAGGGCGTCCGACAGCGACTCCAGCGCCGCCTTGCTCGCCGAGATCGGGCCCAGGTAGGGCAGCGCGGTACGGGCGGAGGCGGCGCTGACGTTGATCACCCGCCCGTGCCCCTCCCGCAGCGTCGGCAGGAACGCGCGGGTGACGACGGCGGGCCCGAGCACGTTCACCTCCAGCTGGCGGCGCAGCTCGTCCGGCGGGACGAGTTCGAGCGGCCCCTGCACGATCAGGCCCGCGTTGTTGACGACCGCGTGCAGGCCCCGGCCGCCCTGGAGCGTGCGGACCTCGGCCGCCGCCTCCGCGACGGCCCGTTCGTCGGTCACGTCCAGCCGCAGCGCGCGCACCCGGGGATGGGCGAGCCGCTCCGGCAGGTCGCCGCGCGTCCCGGCGTAGACGGTGTGCCCCCGGTCGGCCAGCGCGCGCACGAGCGCGGAGCCGATCCCCCCGGTGGCGCCGGTGACCAGGATCGCCGTGCCGTCGGACATGGAGAACCCCCATAAGTACTTGGAGACATGTACCAAGGTACATATGAAACCACCGGGCCCGCCGGACGTGTCAAGATGTGATGCCACGGACAGCGCCGAGGGGGGAGGGCCGATGTCGCTGCGCCACGGGCTGCTGGGCCTGCTCGCCGAGGGGCCCGCCAGCGGCTACGACCTGACCCGGCGGTTCGAGGAGGTGCTCGGGCCGGTCTGGCCCGCCCGGCACCCCAAGATCTACGCCGAGCTGGGCCGGCTGGCGGCCGACGGCCTCATCGAGGTCGACAGCGAGGGCCCCCGCCGCCGCAAGGCGTACCGGATCACCGACGCCGGGCTGGCCGAGGTCCGCCGGTGGCTCGCCGAGGACCGCGTCGACCACACCATGCGCTTCGAGCCCCTGCTGCGCTCGTTCTTCTTCTGGCTGATGGAACCCGACGACCTGGCCCGCCACCTGGCGAGCGAGGCCGAGCACTACGCCGGGCTGGCGGCCCTGTACCGCGGCTTCACCGAGGCCAAGGACCGCGGCGACTTCGGGTACGCGCCCCCCGTCCAGGCGATGCGGATCAGCCTGGAGGCGGGCGTGCGGCTGTACGAGGCGCTCGCCGGCTGGGCCCGCTGGGCCGCCGACCGGGCCGAGACCGTGCGGGCCGAGGCGAGCCCGCCCGAGCCGGTGGACTGAGACCATGGCGATCGACGCGTCCCGCGAACCCGACCGGCGGACCCCCGCGCCCGAACCCCCCGATCCCCCTGAGAGCCCCGAGCCCGCCGTCGCGCCCCCGGCCCGGCGGAGCCTGCTCGGCCCGCTGTGGCGGTTCGTCGACGGCCCGCCCGACGCGTCCCGGGCGCGGATCGCGCAGCGCGCGCGGCTGCTGGTCACCGCCGCGACCGGCGTGGCCAACCTCGGCGGGGCCCTGGTCGTCCTGCTGTTCACCACGCTCGTGGTGCCCGAGCCCGACACCGGCTTCGACCGGCTCCGCCTGGTCAACGTGCTGGTCTTCACCGCCTACGTCGTCGCCGCCGTGCCGGTCGGGCTGGTGCTGGGCGAGCGGTTCTTCCGCCGGGCGCGCCGTCTCGTCGAGGAGGACCGCGTCCCCGACAAGCGCGAGCGGCTCCTGCTGCTGTACGCGCCGCTGCGGCTCATGGGCATGCACCTGGCGCTGTGGGGCGTCGGCACGGTCGGCTGGGTGCTCATCAACGCGCCGTTCTCCCCGCTGCTGGCCTACAAGGTCGGGATCACCAGCCTGCTCGGCGGCCTGACCACCTGCACCATCGTCTACCTGCTCACCGAGCGGATCCTGCGGCGCGCCGTCATCACCGCGCTGCGGTCGGGCGTGCCGCGCCGCACCGGGCTGCCCGGCGTGGTCGCCCGGTCCATGCTGGCCTGGTCGCTGGGCACCGCCGTGCCCCTGCTCGGCCTGCTCGCCCTGGCCGCCGGGGCCTACGTCGTCGAGGACGCCGAGGTGGGCGACCTGGCGGCCGGGGTCATCGCGCTGGCCTGCACGGCGCTGCTGGTCGGGTTCGGCGTCAGCTACGTGGCGGCCCGCGCCATCGCCGACCCCGTCGAGTCGGTGCGGCTGGCGATGGCCCGCGTCGAGCGCCAGGACCTGGCCGCCGAGGTCCCGGTGTACGACGGCAGCGAGATCGGCCTGCTGCAGGCGGGCTTCAACCACATGGTGGCGGGGCTGCGCGAGCACGAGCGGCTGCGCGACCTGTTCGGCCGCCAGGTCGGCGAGGACGTCGCCCGCGCCGCCCTCGAGCGCGGCACCGACCTGGGCGGGGAGACCCGCGAGGTCGCGGTGATCTTCGTGGACCTGATCGGCTCCACCCGGCTGGCCGCCGACCGGCCCCCCACCGAGGTGGTGGGCCTGCTCAACCGGTTCTTCGCCGTGGTGGTCGAGGTGGTGGGACGGCACGGCGGCTGGATCAACAAGTTCGAGGGCGACGCCGCGCTGGCGATCTTCGGGGCGCCGGCGGACCTGCCCGACGCGCCGACCCGGGCGCTGCGCGCCGCCCGCGAGCTGGCCGACCGGCTGGCCGCCGACGTCCCCGAGGTCAGGGCGGCGGTCGGGGTCTCCGCGGGCGAGGCGGTGGCCGGGCACATCGGCGCCGAGGAGCGCTTCGAGTACACCGTGATCGGCGACCCGGTCAACGAGGCCGCCCGGCTCACCGACCTGGCCAAGACCACCCCCCGGCGGGTGCTGGCGGCGGGCGCCGTCGTCGCCACCGCCGACCCCGGCGAGGCCGCGTGCTGGACCCTCGGCGAGGAGGTCACGCTCCGGGGCCGCACCCGCACCACCCGCCTGGCGATGCCCGCCGGCTGACCCCGCGCCCGTCCGCCGTCCCTCGTCCGCCGTCCGTCTCGCGGAAATCCCGGTGTAACACCATTGACACGCGCCGCGCCGCGCTCCTACCGTCCTTCCCAACGCACTGTCGAAGCGCTTCGACGAAGCGGTTCGACGAGGCGGTTCACCACCCCGCCCGTCCGGCCCGCCGGACGGGAGCGGCCACCCCCACCGCGGGAGGACATCGCATGCTGAAGGTACGAAGGATCGCGGCCGTGGCGGCCTCGCTGGCCGTCGCCGCGACGGCGCTGGCCGCCTGTGGCGGCTCGGACTCCGGCGGGTCGGCGAACGAGCTGCGCCTGTGGCACTACGAGGGCCCGGACAGCGCCATGGGGGTGGCGTGGAGCCAGGCCATCAAGGAGTTCGAGGCCACCCACCCCGGGGTGAAGGTGAAGTTCGAGGAGAAGGGCTTCGAGCAGATCCAGAAGACCGCGGCGATGGTCCTGAACTCCAAGGACGCCCCGGACCTCATGGGGTACAACAAGGGCAACGCCACCGCCGGGCTGCTGTCCCGCCAGAAGCTGCTCACCGACCTCACGCCCGAGGTGACCCGGCGGGGCTGGGACAAGCTGGTCCCGCCCGGCGTCGCGGTCACCGCCAAGTACGACGCCAAGGGCGTCATGGGGGGCGACAAGTGGTACGGAGTCCCCAACTACGCCGAGTACGTGCAGGTCTACTACAACAAGGACCTCTTCGAGAAGCACGGCGTCAAGGTCCCCACGACGTTCGCGGAGCTGACGGCGGCCATGGACGCGTTCGTCGCCAAGGGCGTCACCCCGCTCACCAACGCGGGCGCGGAGTACATGGCCCACCAGTTCGTCTACCAGCTCGCCCTGACCAGGGCCGACCGGGCGTGGGTGGACGCCTACGAGCGCTACACCGGCAAGGTGAACTTCCGGGACGCCGCCTGGACGTACGGCGCCACCACCTTCGCGGACTGGGTGAAGAAGGGCTACGTCGCCAAGAACTCCGTCGGCGCCAAGGCCGAGGACGCCGGGGTCGCCTTCATCAGTGGGAAGTTCCCCATGATGTTCTCCGGGAGCTGGTGGTTCGGCCGGGTCGCGGCCGAGGCGAAGTTCGACTGGGACACCTTCGTGTGGCCCGACACCCGGATGACGCTCGGCTCCGGCGGCAACCTGTGGGTGGTGCCGCAGGGCTCCAAGAACAAGCAGCTCGCCTACGACTTCATCGACATCACGATGAAGAAGAAGATCCAGAACGCGCTCGGCAACGCGGGCGGCATCCCGGTGGCCGCCGACACCGCCGCCATCACCAACCCCCGGGCCCGGAAGCTGATCGAGAACTTCAACCGGCTCGCCGCCGCCGACGGGCTCGCCTACTACCCCGACTGGCCGGTCGCCGGGTTCTACGACACGTGGGTGTCGCAGGTGCAGCGGCTGATGAACGGCAGCGCCACGCCCGCGGAGATGCTCGGGGACCTGCAGCGCGCCTATGACGACGGCCTGCCGGAGTAGACACGGCCATGACATCCCCAGCGAGCGCGACGGCCGTGCCGCCGGAGACCGCCCGCCCGGCCGCCGGGAAGACCGGCGGC
>DATADI010000569.1:0-20473 GCA_036258615.1 Thermomonospora sp.
GCAAGGTCGACCGGCGCGCCCTGCCCGAGCCCGACTGGACCGCCACCGGCACCGCCGTCCAGGCCCCGCCCACCACGCCCGCCGAACACACCCTCGCCGGGCTGTTCGCCGAGGTGCTGCGGCTGCCCGCCGTCGGCGTGAACGACGGGTTCTTCGAACTCGGCGGTGACAGCATCGTGGCCATCCAGCTCGTCACGCGGGCGCGGCGCGCCGGGCTGGCCCTCACCGCCCGGGACGTCTTCCAGCTCCGCACCGTCGCCGCGCTCGCCTCGGCCGCCGACTCACGCACCCTGCCGGAAGCGGCCACCGCCCTCCCCGACACCGGGGAGCTTCCCGCGACGCCCCTTCAGGAGGGCCTGGTCTTCCACGCGTTCGAGGACGACGTCTACACGGTCGTGCAGTCGGTGGACCTGCGGGGCCCGGTGGACGCGGACGCCCTGCGCCGCGCCGTGCAGGGCCTCGTCGCCCGGCACGCCCCGCTGCGCGCGGGCTTCGGCCAGGGCGACGACGGCAGGGTCGTCCAGACCATCGCCGCCGAGGTCACCGTGCCGTGGCGCGAGATCGACCTGACCGGACGCGAGGACGGGTTCGCCGCGATCCTCGACGAGGAACGCGCCCACCGCTTCGACCTCGCCGAGCCCCCCTTGCTGCGGTGCACCCTGGTCCGCCTGGGCCGCGAGCGGGCGCGGCTGGTCCTTACCGTCCACCACATCGTCGCCGACGGCTGGTCGGGGCAGATCATGCTGCGCGAGCTGCTGGCCCTGTACGCCCCCGGCGGCGAGCCCCGGGCCCTGCCGCCGGTTGCGCCGTACCGGGCGTACCTGGACTGGCTGGCGGGCCACGACCGCGACGCGGCGCGGCGGGCGTGGCGGGAGGCGCTGAGCGGCCTGGAGGGCCCGACGCTGCTGGCCTCGCCCACCGCCGAGCCCGGCCCGGTCGAGCGGCTCGACGTGAGCCTCACCGAGGACCTATCCGAGCGGCTCGCGGCGCAGGCCCGGCGGCACGGCCTCACCCCGGCGAACGTGCTGCTGGGTGCCTGGGGGCTGCTGCTGGGGCGGCTGACCGGCCGTTCCGACGTGGTGTTCGGCACGACCGTCTCCGGGCGGCAGGCCGAGGTCGAGGGCATCGAGGCGATGGTCGGCCTGTTCATCGCCACGCTCCCGGTCCGCGTGCGGTGGCGTCCGGACGAGCCGCTGGCCGCGCTGTTCGGCCGGGTCCAGGACGAGCAGGCACGGCTGCTGGACCACCAGCACCTGGGGCTGGGGGAGATCCAGCGCGCCGCCGGGGCGGGGGAGCTGTTCGACACCCTCGTCGTCTTCGAGAACCACCCGGCCGAGGCAGACCTGCGCGACCCGTCCGGGGCCCTGGAGGTCGCCGGGGTGGAGGTCTTCGACGACACCCACTATCCGCTGGGCCTGGTCGTCCTGCCGGGGCGGCGGCTGGAGCTGCGGTTCGACTACGACACCGGCCGGGTCGGGGCCGCCGCCGCGCGACGCCTCGCCGAGGGCCTGGTGCGGCTCCTGGAGGGCTTCGCCGACGACCCGGGCCTGCCGACGGGCCGCGCCGACCTGGTCGCCGAGCCCCGGCACCTCGCCGGACCCGAACGGCCGGTGCCCGCCACGACCCTGGCCGGGCTGTTCGAGACGCAGGCCGCCCGTACCCCCGACGCCCTCGCCGTCATCAGCGAGGACCGGCGCGTCACCTACGCCCAGCTGGACCGCAGGGCCTCCGCGCTCGCCCGGACCCTGCGCGGACGGGGCGTCCGGCCCGACGACGTCGTCGCCGTGGCGGTCCCGCGTTCGGCCGAGCTGGTCGTGGCGCTGTTGGGCGTCCTGAAGGCCGGGGCCGCCTACCTGCCGATCGACCCGGACTATCCGGCCGAGCGGCGCGAGTTCATGCTCGCCGACTCAGCCGCCCGCACGGTGCTCACCCTCGCCGACGTCCCCGGCGACACCGGGGAGCCCGCCGAGCCGGGCACCCCCGGGCACGCGGCGTACCTCATCTACACCTCCGGCTCGACGGGACGGCCCAAGGGCGTCCTCGTCGACCACGCCGCCATCGTCAACCAGCTCGCCTGGACGCAGGACCGGTTCCCGCTGGGCACCGACGACCGGATGCTCCAGCTCGCCTCGCCCGCGTTCGACACCTCGGTCTGGGAGATCTTCTGGCCGCTGTGCGCGGGCGCCGCCGTCGTGCTGCCCCGGCCCGGCGACCACCAGGATCCCGCCGCCCTGGCCCGGCTGATGGCCGACGAGCGGGTCAGCGCCGTCACGTTCGTGCCGTCCCTGGCGGAGGCGTTCCTGCGCACCGACGAGGTCACCGCCGACACCCGCTGGGCCCGGACGCTGCGCTGGGCGTCCAGCGGCGGTGAGGCGCTGACCGGCGACCTGGCCCGCCGCTGGCGGGAGCTGACCGGCACCCGCCTGGACAACTTCTACGGGCCCACCGAGGCCGCCGTCCAGGTCACCTGGTGGGAGACCGAGGACACCGCCGTCACCGCCGTGCCCATCGGCCGTCCCGTGTGGAACACCCGCGCCTACGTGCTCGACTCCTGCCTGCGGCCGGTGCCCGACGGCGTCCCCGGCGAGCTGTACCTCGCGGGCGCGCAGCTGGCGCGCGGCTACCTGGGCCGCGCCGCGCTGACCGCCGAGCGGTTCGTCGCCGACCCGTTCGGCCCGCCCGGCACCCGCATGTACCGGACCGGCGACCTCGTCACCCGCGACGCCGACGGCGTCCTGACCTATCTGGGGCGCACCGACCAGCAGGTCAAGATCCGGGGCAACCGGGTCGAGCCCGCCGAGATCGAGCGGTGGCTGTCCCGCGCGCCCGGCGTGACCCAGAGCGCCGTCGTCGCCCGGACCGACGGTCCCGGCGGGGCGCGGCTGGTCGCCTACGTCGTCCCCGGCGACGCCTTCGAGGGCGTCGAGCGGCTGCGGGCGGCGATGGCCGAGGCGCTGCCGGAGCCGATGGTGCCCGGCGCCGTCGTCGTCCTCGACGCGCTGCCGCTGACGCCCAACGGCAAGCTCGACCGCGACGCGCTGCCCGCCCCGTCCGCCATGCGCCGTCCCGCCGCGCCCGGTCCCCGCGACGACCGCGAGCGGCTGCTGTGCGAGATCTTCGCCGACGTCCTCGGCGTCGCCGAGGTCGCCGCGGACGAGGACTTCTTCATGCTGGGCGGCGACAGCATCCTGTCCATCTCGGTCGCGGGGCAGGCCCGCAAGCACGGCCTGGAGATCCGCCCCCGCGACGTGTTCCGGCACCGCACGCCCGCCGCGCTGGCCACCGCCGCGCCGCACACGGCCGCTCCCGCCCCGGCCGCCGAGCCGGACGGGATCGGCGACGTGCCGCCGCTGCCGATCGTCCACTGGCTGCGCGAGCTGGACCGGCCTATCGACCGGTTCAACCTGTCGATGGTCGTCCAGGTCCCCGCCGGTGCGCGCGCCGACACGCTCACCGCCGCCCTGCAGGCCGTGCTCGACCACCACGACGGGCTGCGTCTGCGGCTGACCCGCATCGCGTCCGTGCTGTGGTCCCTGGAGACCCTGCCCGCCGGGGCGGTGGACGCCTCCGCCCTCTTCACCCGGGTGGACGCCGCCGGGCTCGATGACGCAGCCCTGCGCGAGGCCGTCGCCGCCGAGTACGACCGGGCCGCCGAACGTCTGGACCTGGACTCCGGCACCATGCTCCAGGCGGTCTGGTTCGACCGGGGCGACCGTCCCGGGCGGCTGCTGCTGGTCGCACACCACCTCCTCGTGGACGGGGTGTCGTGGCGGATCCTGTTCGGCGACCTGCGTACCGCCCATGACGCGGTCGCCGCCGGACGCACCCCCGCCCTCGACCCCGTCGGCACCTCCCTGCGCCGCTACGCCCGCGTCCAGAACGAGGAGGCGCAGAACCCCAGGCGGCTGGCGGAGCTGGAGCACTGGGCCCGGACCCTGGCCCCCGGCGCCGACACCCTGCCCGGCACGCCGGGCGGCCCGGTCGCGCGGCACTCCGTCGCGCTGGACGCCGCCGCGCTGCTCACCGGCGACATGACCGAGGTGCTGCTGGCCGCGCTGCGGGTCGCGGTGACCCGCTGGCGTGAACGGCACGGCGGCGACGGCTCCGCCGACCTCGTCGTCGACGTCGAACGGCACGGCCGCGAGGACATCGCCGACGGCCTCGACCTGTCGCGCACCGTGGGCTGGTTCACCAGCGTCCAGCCGGTACGCCTCGCGGGGCACGCCGACGTGTCCGCCGCCCTCAAGCACGCCCGCGAACGGCTCCGCGCCGCCCCCGACTCCGGCATCGGGCACGGCCTGCTGCGGTACCTCAACGCCCAGACCGCCCCGATCCTGGCCCGCGCGGCGGCCCCGCAGGTGCTGCTGCACTACTTCGGGCGGCTCCCGGCGGCCACCGGCGAGGACTGGACCCCGTCGCCGGAGTCCGGCGGGCTCGCCACCGAGGCCGACGCCGCCCTCGGCCTCGCCCACCCCCTCCAGATCGACGCGATCTGCGAGGACGGCCCGGACGGTCCGGTGCTCCGCGCCACCTGGACCTGGCCCGACGGCGGCCTCACCGGCGACGACGTCCGCGAGCTGGCCGACCTGTGGGTCGGCGCGCTGCGCGAGCTGTCGTCCACCGGCACCGAGGGCCTGACCCCCTCCGACCTGACCCTCCTGACCCTGAGCCAGGACGAGATCGACCGGGTGGAGCGGCTCAGCCCCACGCCCGTCGAGGACATCTGGCCGCTGTCCCCGCTCCAGGAGGGTCTGTACTTCCACGCCACCTACGACACCGGTGGCCTGGACGTCTACACCGCGCAGGACGTCTTCGACCTGCGGCACCGCGTCGATCCCGACCGGCTGCGCGCCGCCTGCGCCGTACTGCTGGCCCGCAACCCCGGGCTGCGCGCGGGCTTCACCAGCGACGGGCTCAGCAGGCCGGTGCAGTTCATCGCCCGCGACCCCGAGGTCCCGCTGGAGGTGGTGGACCTGTCCGGGCTGCCCGCCGCCGAGCGGGACGAGCGGATGGCGGCGCTGCTGGCCGCCGACCGGACCCGCCGGTTCGACCTGGCCGCGCCGCCGCTGTGCCGCCTGACGCTGATCCGGCTCGGCGACCACGACCGGCTCGTGCTGGGCCACCACCTGGTGCTGTGGGACGGCTGGTCGGCGGGGCTGTTCCTGGAGCAGCTGTTCACCCTGTACGAGCGCGGCGGCGACGACCGTGAGCTGCCCCCGCCCGGGTCGTACCGCGACTACCTGGCCTGGCTGTCCGAGCAGGACGCCGGGGAGGCCGCCGCCGCGTGGCGGGACGCCCTCGCGGGCCTCCAGGAGCCCACGCTCGTCGGCCCGCCCGACCCGAGCCGCGAGCCCGCCATCCCCGAGCAGCTCCGCGCCCACCTCCCGGCCGGCCTCAGCGACCGGCTCCGGGAGGAGACCCGCCGCCACGGCCTCACCCTCAACACCGTCCTCAGCGCCGCGTGGGCGCTGGTGCTGGGCGGGCTGACCGGACGCGACGACGTCGTGTTCGGCAGCACCGTCGCCGGACGCCCCGCCGAGGTCCCCGGCGTCGAGAACATCATCGGCCTGTTCCTGAACACCGTCCCCACCCGCGTCACCCTCGACCCCCGCGAGAGCGCCCTCGACCTGCTGCGCCGCATCCAGGCCGAACGGACCGCGCTGATGGAGTACGACCACCTCGGCCTCGGCACCGTGCAGCGCGAGGCGGGCCACACCCGGCTGTTCGACACCCTGTACGTGCTGCAGAACTTCGCCGACGACGACGCCGCCGAACGGTTCCGCGAGCGGCACGGCATCACCGCCTCGGCGGGCGTGGACGCCACCCACTACCCGCTGACCCTGGTCGTCACCCCCGGCACCCGGCTGCGCGTCACCCTGGCCCACCGGCCCGACATCATCGCCCCCGGCCAGGCCGCGGCCCTGCTGGAGCGCTACCGGACCGTCCTCGAACGGCTCGTCGGCGACCTGTCCGCCCCCGTCGGGGGGCTGGACCTGCTCGCCCCCGCCGAGCGGGCGGCGCTGGCCGCCGAATGGGATGCCACCCGCCGTCCCGTCCCCGACCTGACGGTGGCCGACCTGCTCGCCGAGCAGGCCGCCCGCACACCGGGCGAGGTGGCGCTGGTCTTCGGCGACCAGCGGCTCACCTATGCCGAACTGGACGCGCGGATCAACCGCATGGCCCGCTACCTGATCGCCCAGGGCGCCGCACCCGAACGCGTGGTGGCGCTGGCGCTGCCGCGCTCGGCGGACATGGTCGTGGCGCTGTTCGCGGTGCTCCGCACCGGGGCCGCCTACCTGCCGCTGGAACTGGACCTGCCCGCCGAACGCCTGGCCCTCATGCTGGACGACACCGCTCCCGTGTGCGTCCTGTCGACCACGGCCGCCGCCGCCTCGTTCCCGGAGCACCGGGTCACGGGCTGGAAGCTGCTGGACGCCCCCGAGGTCCGCGACCAGCTGGCCGCGACGTCCGACAGGCCCCTGGAGCGGGTGGAGTGGCCCGGCGGGCTGGAGCACCCGGCGTACATCATCTACACCTCGGGCTCCACCGGCCGCCCCAAGGGCGTCGTCACCCCGTACCGGGGGCTGACGAACATGCAGCTCAACCACCGCGAGGCCATCTTCGACCCCGTCGTGTCCCGCGAAGGCGGCCGGCGGCTGCGGATCGCGCACACGGTGTCGTTCGCCTTCGACATGTCGTGGGAGGAGCTGCTGTGGCTCGTGGAGGGCCACGAGGTCCACGTCTGTGACGAGGAACTGCGCCGTGACGCCGAGGCGCTGGTCGCCTACTGCGACCGGCACCGCATCGACGTCGTCAACGTGACCCCCACGTACGCGCACCACCTGATCGACGAGGGCCTGCTCGACGGGTACCGGCCGCCGCTGGTGCTGCTCGGAGGTGAGGCCGTCTCCGACGCGGTGTGGTCACGGCTGCGCGACACCGACGGCACCCTCGGCTACAACCTGTACGGGCCCACCGAGTACACCATCAACACCCTCGGCGGCGGCACCGAGGACAGCGCCACCCCCACCGTGGGACGGCCCATCTGGAACACCCGCGCCTACATCCTCGACGCGTCGCTGCGGCCCGTCCCGCCCGGTGCCCCCGGTGAGCTGTACATCGCGGGCATCGGCCTGGCCCGCGGCTACCACGACCGGCCCGGCCTGACCGCCGAACGGTTCGTCGCCGACCCGTTCGGCGCGCCCGGCGAGCGCATGTACCGGACGGGCGACCTGGTCCGCCGCCGTCCTGACGGCAACCTGGACTTCCTCGGCCGCACCGACGACCAGGTCAAGATCCGGGGCTACCGGGTCGAGCTGGGCGAGATCGAGGCCGTCCTGGACGAGCACCCGCAGGTCGCGCACGCCGCCGTGGTCGCCGACTCCTCCGGCCCCGGCGGGGTCAAGCGGCTCGTCGGCTACGTCGTCCGGGACGGCGGCGACGGCACCGACGACCTGCGCGCGTTCCTGAAGGAGCGGCTGCCGGGCTACATGGTCCCGGCCGCGCTGGTCGTGGTGGATCGGCTGCCGCTCACCGTGAACGGCAAGCTGGACGTGCGGGCGCTGCCCGCGCCCGCCGTGACCGCCCGGGCCGCGAGCCGCCCGCCCGCCACCCCGCAGGAGGAGGCCCTGTGCGGCCTGTTCGCCGAGCTGCTGGGCGTGGACGGCGTCGGCGTGGACGACGACTTCTTCGACCTCGGCGGCCACTCCCTGCTGGCCACCCGCCTCATCAGCCGGGCCCGCGCGGTGCTGGGCGCCGAGCTGGCGATCCGCGACCTGTTCGAGGCCCCCACCGTGGCGGAGCTGGCGGCGCGCGCCGCGGCCTCCGGCGGTGAGCGGCGCCCGGCGCTGACGGCCGCCGAGCGGCCCGCCGAGCTGCCGCTGTCGTTCGCGCAGCAGCGGCTGTGGGTGATCGAGCAGCTCGAAGGGGCCTCGGCCGCCTACAACTTCCCGCTGGTGGTCCGGCTGCGCGGTTCGCTGGACGTCGAGGCGTTCACCGCCGCGCTCACCGACGTGACCGACCGGCACGAGGCCCTGCGGACGGTGTTCGCCGAACGGGAGGGCCGCCCGTACCAGCGGATCGTCCCGGCCGGGGAGGCGCGGCCCGTCGTGGAGACGGTCCCGGCCACCGAGGCGGAGCTTCCGGCGGTGCTGGCGGCGGCGCTGGGGCGGCCCTTCGACCTGGCCGCCGAGCTGCCGCTGCGCGCCACGATCGTCCGGCTGGCCGACGACGAGCACGTGGTGGCGTTGCTGCTGCACCACATCACCACCGACGAGTGGTCCGACGGGCCGTTCCTGCGCGACCTGTCCACCGCGTACGCGGCGCGCCGTGACGGCCGTGCGCCCGCGTGGGAGCCGCTGCCGGTCCAGTACGCCGACTACACGCTGTGGCAGCGGCGGCTGCTGGGGGAGCGCACCGATCCCGGCAGCCTCGCCGCCCGGCAGCTCGCCTACTGGCGTGAGGCGCTCGCCGGGGCCCCCGAGCAGCTCGAACTGCCCGCCGACCGGCCCCATCCGGCGCGCCCGAGCCTGGCCGGGGGCGAACTGGAGATCGAACTCGACCCGGCCGACTGCGCCCGCCTGCGCGAGCTGGGCCAGCGGACCGGCGCGAGCATGTTCATGGTGCTGCACGCCGCCGTCGCCGCGCTGCTGCACCGGCTCGGCGCGGGTGACGACATCCCGCTCGGCGCGCCCATCTCCGGCCGCACCGACGACGCCCTGGAGGACCTGGTCGGGTTCTTCGTCAACACGCTGGTGCTGCGCGCCGACGTGTCCGGCGACCCGACGTTCACCGACCTGGTCCGCCGCGTCCGCGAGACCGACCTGGCCGCGTTCTCCCACCAGGACGTGCCGTTCGAGGCGGTGGTGGAGGAGCTGAACCCGGTCCGCTCGCCCGGCCGCAACCCGCTGTTCCAGGTGATGGTCGGCTACCGCAACCGGGCCGGAGGGTCGTTCGGCCTGGCGGGCCTGGAGGTCGCGCCGGAGCCGGTCGAGGCGCGGACCGCCAAGTTCGACCTGGTGTTCAGCTTCGCCGAGCGCGACGGCGACCGCCTGGCCTGCGTGCTGGAGTACCGCGCCGACCTGTTCGACCGGGCGACCGTGCGGCGGCTCGGCGAGCGGCTCGCGCTGCTGGCCGCCACCGTGGCCGCCGACCCCGACCGGCCGGTCAGTGGGATCGACGTCCTCACCGACGCCGAACGGCGGCAGGTCGTCACCGGTTTCAACGCCACCGACCGGCCGGTGGACGAGGAGACGATCCCCGCCCTGTTCCGGCGGCACGTGGCCGGGCGTCCCGACGGCGTCGCCGTGGTGGACGGCTCCCGCACCGTCACGTACGCGGAGCTGGACGCGCTGTCGGCCCGGATGGCGTGGCTGCTGGCCCGGCACGGCGTCACCGCCGAAAGCGTCGTCGGGGTCGCGGTTCCGCGTTCGGCGGAGATGGTCGCGGTGATGCTGGGCGCGCTGCGGCTCGGCGCGGCGTTCCTGCCGCTGGACCTGAGCCACCCCGCCGACCGTCTCGCGTACATGCTCGGCGACGCCGAGGCCGTGGTGGTGGTCGCCACCGAGGCCGTGGCGGGCAAGGTGCCCGAGGTGGACGGCGTGCTGCCGCTGATCCTGGACGACCCGGCGGTGGCGGCGCTGCTCGCCGAGGCCCCCGAGGACGTGCCGTACGCGCCGGTCGCACTCGACCAGGCCGCCTACGTCATCTACACCTCCGGCTCGACCGGGCGTCCCAAGGGCGTCGTCGTGCCCCACGAGGGCATCGGCAGCCTGGTCGCCACCGCCGTCGACCGGATGGGGCTCACCCCCGACAGCCACGTGCTGCAGTTCGCGTCGATCGGGTTCGACGTGACGATCTTCGAGCTGTCGATGGCGCTGTGCCACGGCGGACGGCTCGTGCTCGTCCCGGACGAGGCGCGGGTGCCGGGCGCGGAGCTGACCGACTTCCTCACCGCGCAGCGGATCACCCACGCGATCCTGCCGCCGTCGCTGGTCGCCGCGCTGCCCGCCGGTTGTGACCTGCCCGCGGGCATGACCGTGCTGGTAGGCACCGAGACCGTGCCGCCCGCCGTGATCGAACGCTGGGCCGGGCGGCTGCGGCTGCTGGCCGCCTACGGGCTGACCGAGGCGACGGTGAACTCCACGCTGTGGCCCGCCGAGCCCGGCTGGTCGGGCGCGGTCCCGATCGGCGTGCCCGACCCCAACACCCGCGTGTACGTCCTGGACGAGCACCTGCGGCCCGTGCCACCGGGGGTGCCGGGCGAACTCTACGTGGCCGGGCGCGGCCTGGCCCGCGGGTACCTCGGCAGGCCCGGGCTCACCGCCGAGCGGTTCGTGGCGTGCCCGTTCGGCCCGCCCGGCGCGCGGATGTACCGGACCGGCGACCGCGCCCGCTGGCGCACCGACGGCAACCTGGACTTCCTCGGCCGGGCCGACGACCAGGTCAAGATCCGGGGGTTCCGCATCGAGCCCGGGGAGATCGCCGCCGCCATGACACGGCACCCCGGGGTGAGGCAGGCCGCCGTGGTCACCGACCGGTCCGGGGAGTCCGCCCGGCTCATCGGCTACGCCGTCCCCTCGGGGGAGGGGCTGGACGCGGCGGAGGTCCGCGCCCACGTCGCCACGCTGCTGCCCGACTACATGGTGCCCGCCGTGGTGGTCGCGCTGGACGGGCCGCTGCCGCTCACCCCGAACGGCAAGCTGGACCGCCGTGCGCTGCCCGCCCCCGACTGGTCGGCGGTGACCGGCGCGGCCCGCCCGGTGACCGGGCGGCAGCGGGCGCTGGCCGAGCTGTTCGCCGAGGTGCTGGACCTGCCCGAGGTCGGGATCCACGACCACTTCTTCGAGCTGGGCGGCCACTCCATGGCGGCGATGCGGCTGCTGGGCCGGGTCCGGTCGCTGCTGGACGCCGACCTGGCGCTGCGGGACGTGTTCGACGCCCCCACCGTCGCCGCGCTGGCCGAACGGCTCGACGGCGCGGCCGGGGGCAGGCCTCCGCTGCGGCCGGTGGAACGCCCCGCCGAGCTGCCCGCCGCCCCGCCGCAGCGGTGGCAGTGGGACCTCTACCGGGCCGGGGCGCGGGTGCCGGACATGGCGTTCGTGTGGCGTTCGCCCGACGGGTTCGACGCCGACGCGCTCGCCGCCGCGTTCACCGACGTCGCCACCCGGCACGAGCCCCTGCGCACCGTGTTCGCCGAACGGGACGGCGCGGTGTTCCAGCGGCTGGTGGCTCCGGAGCTGGGGACCCTGCGCGTCGATGACGTCCGCGCGAGCCTGCCCGTACTCGCCGCCGAGGAGACCGACCTGACGCAACGCCCGCCGCTGCGCGCCCGGCTCCTCACGGACGCCTCCGGTGACCAGGCCGTGCTGCTGACGATGCACTACATCGGCGTGGACGAATGGTCGATGGTCCCGCTCGCCCGTGACCTCGCGACCGCGTACGAGGCACGACGGCGCGGCGGCGAACCCGCCTGGGAGCCCCTGCCGGTCTCCTACGCCGACTACACGGTGTGGGCGCACGAGCTGCTCGGTGAGGTCTCCGAACGGCAGCTGGCCTACTGGCGCGACACCCTGGAGGGCATGCCGCGCGAAGTGCCGCTGCCCTGCGACCGGCCCACGCCCAGCGGCCGGGGCGACTACGTGCACGTCGTGATGGACGCCGACCTGCACCGCGCCGTCGACGCGCTGGCCCGCGACACCGGCACCAGCATGTTCATGGTGGTGCACGCCGCGCTGGCCACGCTCCTGACGCGGCGCGGGGCGGGCACGGACCTGCCGGTCGCCACGCTGGTCGCGGGACGCTCCGAGGAGGCGCTGACGGGGCTCGTCGGCTGTTTCTTCACCCCGGTGGTGCTGCGCACCGACACCTCCGGCGACCCGGGGCCGCGCGAGCTGCTGGCCCGTGTCCGGGAGACCGCGCTGGCGGCGCTGGACCGGCAGGACGTGCCGTTCGACCGGCTCGGGCTGCGGAGGCCGCAGGTCCTGCTGGTCCACCACGAGCAGGCGGGCCTGGCCGGGGAGTACGAGCCGGTCCCCACCGGAGCGGTCAAGGCGGACCTGGCGCTCAGCTTCTACGAGCCGCAGGGCGACGGCCCCGTGGACTGCCTGCTGGAGTACGACACCGGGCTGTTCGACCGCGCGACGGCCGAGCGCCTGGCCGAAGAGTTCATCAGCGTCGTGAAAGGGCTGACATGACCAACCCGTTCGAGGACCCCGAGGGCGCCTTCCTGGTGCTGGTGAACGACGAGGGCCAGCACTCGCTGTGGCCGTCGTTCGCGGCGGTGCCCGCAGGCTGGACCACCGTGTTCGGCGAGGACACCCGGGACGCCTGCCTCCAGTACGTCGAGACGCACTGGACGGACATGCGCCCCAGGAGCCTCGTCGAGGCGATGGGCTCCTAGGGGGCCGACTCCGCCGGGCGCGCCTCGGCCTCCACGCCGGAGGGCGGGGCCGGAGCCTGCCCGCGGGTGAGCGGGCCCTGGGCGGCCACCCTGGTGCCGTCCGGCGCGACCGGCGCGGTGACCTGTGTCCGCAGGTACAGCGCCAGCACGGCCGTCAGCAGCGCGCCCGCCGTGGCGATCTGGTCCTGGTCGATGTCCCAGCCGAAGGACACGCCCAGCTGCAGCACCGCCGTCAGCAGGCCCGCGGCGGCGGGGATCACCCTGTCCCTGGCGACCACCCAGGCGAGCGCCAGGCCCATCGCCATGGTGGCGACGGCGTTGACTCCCGCCTGCTGGGCCTCGGTGAGGTCGACTCCCCAGGCGACGAGGAACTGGACGGTGACGGCGACCAGGGCGAGCCAGGCCGCCGGGTCTCTGCCGAGGATCTTCATGCGCGCCTCCAGGCGGCGGGGGGCGAGGGAGGTAGGGCGCGGAGGAGGTCTCGTCCAGGACATCGCCGCCCCGGCCCGGCCGTTACGCTCGGCGGGTGCCCGACCACGCCTCCCACAGGGCGGCGTACCGCCCGCCGGGGCGGGCGACCAGCTCGGCGTGGGTGCCGGTCTCCACGACGTGACCGGAGTTCAGCACCACCACGCGGTCGGCGGAGGCCGCCTGCGTGAGCCGGTGCGCGACCACCAGCGCGGTTCGGCCCTCCACCGCCCGCACCGCCGCCGTCTCCAGGACCCGCGCTCCCGCGCTGCCCGCCTCGGCGGTGGCCTCGTCCAGCACCACCACCGGCGGGTCGGCCAGGACGAGCCGGGCCAGCGCGAGCTGCTGGGCCTGGGCGGCGGTCAGCCTGTGCCCGCCCTCCCCGACCACGGTGGCCAGGCCCTCGGGCAGCGCCAGGGCCCACTCCCGCGCCCCGACGCGGTCGAGCGCGGCCAGCAGCGCCTCGTCGTCGGCGTCCGGGCGGGCCAGCCGCAGGTCCTCGGCGAGGGTCCCGGCGAAGACGTGCACCTCCTGCGTGATCAGCGCGACCCGGCCGGGCACGTCGATCGTGCCGCCGGAGGGCCGGTGGATCCCGACGACCAGCTTGGCGAGCGTCGTCTTGCCCGCGCCGCTCGCGCCGACCAGCGCGACGCGTTCCCCGGGGGCGATGTCCAGGTCCACGCCCCGCAGCACCTCGTGGCCGGGGACGTAGGCGTGGCGGAGGCCGCGCACCGCGAGGGCCACCTTGTCGCGCCCGTCGGCGGGCTCCCCGGCGGGCTCGTCGGCGGCGCGTGCGGCACCGGGCGGCTCGGGCAGGTCGGCGACGCCCACCAGGCGGGCCAGCGACGCCAGTGACGCCTGCGCGTCGTCCACCAGGCCGAGCGCGATGTTGATCGGCGTGAACAGCCCGTGGAAGTACAGCGCGGCGGCGGTCGCCGTGCCGATGCTCACCGACCCGTTCCGCACCAGCACGAAGCCCGTCGCCAGCACCGCCGCGAGCCCGGCGAACTCGGCCAGGTTGAGCCGCGAGTAGAACCGCGTCAGCAGCCTGATGCCGCGCAACGCCAGCTCCACCACCGTCTCCGAACGCCGGGTCACCAGCCGCAGGTGCTCGTCGGCCAGCCCGAACGCCCGCACCGTGGCCGCCCCGCCGACCGTGCCGAGCTGCTGTTGCTGCTGCGCCCCGGCCGCCACCCGCTGCTCGGCGTACAGCGGGACCGCGCGCCGCACGTACCAGCGGACGGTGTGCAGCTGGATCGGCACCGCCACCAGCGCGGCCAGCAGGAACCGCCAGTCCAGGACGAGCATCGCCACCAGCGTCAGCCCGATCGTCAGCACCGACCGGGCCAGCTGCGGCAGCGCGTTGCGGACCGCCTCGGCGACCACCGACACGTCGTTGGTCACCCGCGAGGTCAGGTCACCGGACCCGGCGCGCTCGACCTCCTCCAGCGGCAGCCGCAGGGCCCGGTCCACGAACCGCTCCCGCAGCGCCGCCAGCACGCCCTCGCCCAGCCGCGCCACCAGCGACACCCCGAACCCGGTGAGGACGCCCTGGGCCACGGCGGCCAGCGCGATCGCCGCCACGGGAACGGTCAGCGCCCCGGCCGGGCGGCCCTCGGCGACCAGGTCCACGACGCGCCCCAGCAGCGGCGCCGTCAGCAACCCGGCCCCCGTCGCCGCCGTCAGCAACGCGAACGCCGTCAGCGCCGCCCCCCGCCGGGGCCGCAGCAGCTCCCGCACCACCGCCCGAATCCGGGCCGCGGGCGCGACCGGCAGCAGGTCCCGCGCGGCGCTCATCCGAGCACCGCCGCGCGGTACGCGGCGTGGTCGCGGACCAGCTCGGCATGGGTTCCCTCGGCGCGCACGTCACCGTCCTCCACGATCACCACCCGGTCGGCCGTCGCGAGCAGCGCGGGGCTGGTCGCGATCACGATCGTCGTCCGTCCCCGCCGCAGGTCCCGCAGCCCCTCGGCGATCCGCGCCTCGGTGACCGCGTCCACCGCCGTGGTCGGGTCGTGGACCACCAGCACGGGGGCGTCGGCGGCCAGCGCCCGCGCCAGGGCCACCCGCTGCCGCTGCCCGCCCGACAGCGACCGGCCCCGTTCGTCCAGCACGGTGTCCACCCCTGCGGGCAGCGCGGCGGCCACCTCGTCCGCCGTGGCCGCGGCCAGCGCCCGGTCGGCCCCCGGACGGTCACCGGAGGAGGCCAGGACGTTCTCCAGCAGGGTGCCCTCGAACAGGTCGGCGTCATGGGCGGCCACCACCACCGAGGCCCGGACCTCGGCGGGCTCCACCGAGGTCAGGTCCACCCCGTCGAGCCGTACCGTGCCCGCGTCCGGATCGGCCTCCCGGCCCAGGCAGCGCACCAGCGCCGACGCGGCGGCGGGATCGGGAGTGACCACGCCCAGCAGCTCACCGGGCCGCACGGTGAGGGACAGCCCGCGCAGCGGCCCCAGCGTCACGCCCGACACCCGCAGCTCCCCGCGCACCGGAACGGGCAGCGCACCGGAGCCCCCGGCCACGGCGTGCGGCGCGCCCAGCACCTCGGCGACCCGGCCCGCCGAGGCCCGCGCCTGCGCGAACTCGGCGCTGCAGAACGACAGGATCATCAGCGGCGACAGCAGCAGCTGCGCCAGCCCCACGGCCGCCACCAGCTCGCCGACGCTGATGTCGCCCTGCGCCGCCAGCCGCCCGCCGACCAGCGCGACCAGCGCGATGAACAGGCCGGTGAGCGTCAGCATCGCCCCGCCCTGCCAGGCCTCGGCGCGCGCGGCCCGCAGCGTGGCGGCCAGGGACAGCCGGCTGGTGCGCCGGTACCGCTCGACGGCGGTGGGCTCGGCGCCGATGCCCTTGAGCACCCGCAGCCCGGCGACCAGGTCGGCGGCCAGCCCGGAGGCCCGCGCCGCCTGCTCCTGCTCGGCCTCGCTGCGCCGTTCCAGCGGCTTGCTGAGCACGTGCGACAGCCACAGCAGCGGGGGAGCGCCGAGCAGCACCACCAGGCCCAACGGCACCGACACCCGCAGCAGCGCGACCGCGCCGACCACCAGCCCGCACACCGCCGCGACCGCCCCGGCCAGCGCCCAGTTCACCAGGCCCACCCGGCGGGCGTCGCCGGTCGCGATGTTCACCAGCGCGCCGGGCAGCCGCCCGGTCTCCGCGCCGCCCCGCGGGTCGAGCACCCGGCGCACCAGCGCGATCCGCACCGCGTGGGCGGCCCGCTCGGAGGCGGCCTCGGTGGCCCGCGCCGACAGCCGGTAGCTGGTGGACAGCCCGGCGAACACCACGGCCAGGACCAGCAGCCACCGGCCGAGGGCGGCCCCGTCGGAGGTGGCCACCGCCCGGTCGATCACCACCCCGACCAGCACGGGGACCAGCGCCTCGCCCGCCTGGTGCCCGGCGCCCAGCGCCGCCGCGGCGGCGACCCGCCGCCACTGACCGGTGACGGCGCGGCGCAGCACGGCACGGCCGGAGACGTTCTCGGGGTGGTTCACGGCGCACTTCCACCGGCTCGGGGGACGGGAGGTTAGCCAAGGCTAACCTAATGCGCGCCCGCCGGTCAGGCCCCGATGATCCTTTCCGCGCGGCCGAACAGTCCCAGCGTGATCGCGTGCAGTAGGTCGCCGGTCTCCTTGGGGGCCTTGCCCGCGCAGGCCCGCGCGTGCGTGCCCTCCAGCACGATGCCGAGCTTGAAGCAGGCCAGCACCGTGTACCAGTCGATGGCGCCGAGGTCGCGGCCCGCGGTCGCCTCCGGCCGCTCGGCGTAGGCGGCCACCAGCTCGGCGGGGGAGGGCAGCCCGCCCGCCGTGCCCAGCGGCCCCGCGATCGCCGCGCCGCCGTCGGCCTCGTCCGGCCAGGTGGCCAGCAGCCAGCCCAGGTCCAGCAGGGGGTCGCCGATCGTGCACATCTCCCAGTCCACGATCGCCGCCACGCGCGGCCCGTCGTAGGCGTACATCAGGTTGGCCAGGTGGTAGTCGCCGTGCATGACGCCGGGCCGCCACGACGAGGGCCGGTGGTCCTCCAGCCACCCGGCGACCCGCTCCAGCCCCGGGATCTCCGGGCCCGGGTAGCCGTCCAGCGCCGAGTAGGACTCCAGCTCCGACGTCCACCGGCCGACCTGCCGCTCCAGGAAGCCCTCCGGCCTGCCGAAGTCGGCGAGCCCCACGGCCTCGTGGTCCACCGCGCCCAGCGAGGCCAGCGCGCGCGCCGCCGACAGGCCCATCGCGTGCCGGATCCCCGCGTCGCTCGCATGCGGCTCGGGCAGCACGGTCGTCGCGTTGAAGCCCTCCACCGGGGTCATCAGGTAGAACACCGCGCCGTTCATCACGTGCTCGTCGGGACAGGCCGCGATGACCCGGGGCGCGGGAACGTCGGTGCCGTCCAGCGCCGCCAGCACCCGCGCCTCGCGGCGCAGCACGTCGTTGGTGCGGGCGCGCAGGTGCCGGGGCCCGCGCCGCAGCACGTACGAGCGTCCGCCGCGCCGCAGCCGCACCAGCACGTTCTGGGTGCCGCCGCTCAGCGGCTCCACCTCCTCGAACGGCCCGCCCGGAAGGCCCTGCTCGTCCATCCAGGCGGCCAGGACGGACAGGTCCACGACGTCGGGATCGATCTGCGCGCTCACGCTCGGGAGCGTAACAGTGCCGCCCCCGCCGTCCTCGGAGGACGCGGGGGCGGCGGCCTGGCGGGCTCAGCCGACCGGCACCGGGTCGGGTCGCCGGGCCTCCTCGGCCCGCCGCCGGGCGTGGTCGAGCCGCCCGGCGAGGACGGCGAGGCCGAGGGCGCCCAGCGCCATCAGCGCGCCGACCCCGTTGGTGGCGCTGTAGCCGAGGCCCGCGTCGATGACCAGGCCGCCCAGCCACGCCGCCAGGGCGTTGCCCAGGTTGAAGGCCCCGATGTTGACCGCCGAGGCCAGCGTGGGGGCGCTGCCCGCACTGGCCATCGTGCGCATCTGCAGCCCCGGCACCGTGGCGAACCCGAACCCGCCGAGCAGGAACAGCGTGATCACGGCCGGGATCTGCGCCCGGGAGGTCAGCACGAACAGCGCCAGCACGACCGCGAGCCCGGCGAGCAGCACGTACAGGCTCGGCATCAGGTGCCGGTCGGCGAAGCGCCCGCCGACCAGGTTGCCCAGGACGAGCCCGACCCCGAACAGCACGAGCAGCCAGCTCACCGCGCCCTCGGAGAACCCGGCCGACTCGGTCATCATCGGCGCGACGTAGGTGAAGGAGGCGAACACTCCGCCGAAGCCCAGCACCGTCATGGCGACCGCGAGCCAGACCTGGCCGCTGCGGAACACGCCGAACTCCGCGCGCACGGACCCGCCGTCCTGCCGGGCCCGGTCGGGGACGAGCGCGGCGATGCCGATCAGGCCCACCACGCCCAGCGCCGCGACCGCCCAGAAGGTGGAGCGCCAGCCGAGGCTCTGCCCCAGGAAGGTGCCCATCGGCACGCCGAGGACGTTGGCGAGCGTGAGCCCGGTGAACATGAACGCGATGGCGCTGGCCCGCCGGTTCGGGGCGACCAGGTCGGCGGCCACGACCGAGCCGAGGCCGAAGAACGCGCCGTGGCAGAACGCGGCGACGATCCGCCCGAGCAGCATCACCTCGTAGCCGGGCGCCAGCGCCGACAGGGCGTTCCCGGCGATGAAGACGACCATCAACAGCATGAGCAGCCGCTTGCGGCGCATCCGTGAGCCCAGCAGCGTCATCGGCACCGCGCCGGCGGCGACGGCCAGGGCGTAGCCGGAGATGAGCCACCCGGCGGTGGGGATGGACACGCCGAAGTCCGCGGCCACCTCCGGCAGCAGGCCGGCGATGACGAACTCCGTGGTGCCGATCCCGAACGCGCCGATGGCCAGCGCGAGCAGGGCGAGAGGCATGAGGGTCCCCCGATGGGAAGGCGTCGTACGTGTACAGGCGACGACAATAAATGCTCACGCATGTATTTGCAAGCGCCTCCTATCCGCGCCAGAATATAGAGAACGTCTCTAGAGATCCTCTCTGGAACTCTCTACACTCGCCGGGCATGGACACCACCGAGCGGCAGGCTCCTCCCACCGTCGTCGTGACCGGCGGCAACCGCGGCATCGGCTTCGCGGTCGCCGCCCGGCTGCTGGAGGAGGGCTGCGACGTCGTCCTGCTCTCCCGTGACCGCAACCGTGGCGAGCGGGCACGCGAGGCCCTCGCACGCGGCGCCGCGTCCCGGGGTCCCCGGCTCGTCGTGGGCGACCTGTCGAGCGTCCGGACCACGCGCGAGGCCGCCGGGGCGCTCCGCGACGCCTGCCCCCGCATCGACGTGCTGATCCACAACGCCGGGGTGTGGCCCGCCAGGCGGACGCTCACCGAGGACGGCCTGGAGCAGGCGTTCGTCACCAACCACCTCGCGCCGTTCCTGCTCAACCACGAGCTGGAACCCCGGCTCACCGCCTCCTCGGCACGGGTGGTGCAGGTCAGCGCCGGGCTCTACGTCAAGGGGCAGGCCGACCCCGGCCGCACGCCCACCGGCCTGGACTTCAACGCCATGCGGACCTACGCCGACACCAAGCTGTGCAACCTGCTGCTGGTCCCGCTGTTCGCCGAACGCTGGCAGGATGCGGGGGTGACCGTCAACGCCGTGCACCCCGGGGTGATCCGCACCGGGCTGGGCGACCGCCGCGGGCCGCTGGGCTGGCTCCTCAAGGCCGTCAAGCTGACCTGGAAGAGCCCCGCGACCGGCGCCGTCCCCGTGACGCGGCTGGCGCTGTCCGGTGAGGTCGCCGGGCTGACCGGGCGGTACTTCCACCTGACCGAGGAGCAGCCGCCGGCCCCGGTCGCCGCCGACCGGGCCCTGGCCGAGCGCCTGTGGGCCCAGGCGTGCGAGCTGACCGGTGTGGCGCGGGCCCCGGAGCCCGATGTCACCTAAGCACCGCCGGGGCGAGGAGACCGTCGACAGGGTCCTGTCGGCGGCCCTCGACCTGTACGCCGACCGGGGGCACGAGGGGCTGACGATGACCGCGCTGATCGCCGAGACCGGCGTCAGCAGCGGCAGCCTCTACCACCACTTCGGCAGCGTGGACGGCCTCGCCGCCGCGCTCTACGGCCGCTGCATGGCGGCCCTGCTCGACACCCTCGTCGCGGCCCTGGAGGAGCAGCGCACCGCCCGCGAGGGCCTGCACGCGTTCGTCCGCGCCTACCTGGACTTCACCCGCGACGAACGGCCCTCGGCGCACTTCGTCCACGCCTCGGCCTACGCCGGGTTCCTGCCCGCCCACGCCGGGCGCATCGCCGCGCTGAAGGGTCCGCGGATGGCCCGTATCGACGCCTGGCTGCGTCCCCACGTCCAGGCGGGCCGCGTGGCCGACCTGCCCGGCCCGCTGCTGGAGATGCTGGTGATCGGCCCGGTCGCCGAGACCTCCCGCCGCTGGCTCGCCGGGGACCCCGCCGTGGACCTCGCCGAGGCCGCCCGGCTGCTGCCCGACCGGGTCTGGGCCGCCGTCCGCGCCGGCGAGTGAGCGCCCGGCCGGAAAATTCCTGCTCCGTACGTCTCCAGGAAGGCCGATAGACCACCCCTCGCGCTCGCGCACCGGCCTTCCGGACGCCTTGTAGGGGGCGGTCTGCGGGGTTATCCTCG
>DATADI010000570.1:0-8077 GCA_036258615.1 Thermomonospora sp.
CGAGCGTGAGCTGCTGGCGTTGTTCGAGGGGTACGGGTACCGGCCGCTGGTGGTGTCCGGTGATGACCCGGCCGCCATGCACCGGGACATGGCGCGTGCCCTGGACACGGCGATGGAGGAGATCACCGCGATCCAGGGTGCGGCCCGCGGCGGAGGCGACGGGGCCCGCCCCCGCTGGCCGATGATCATCTTGCGGACGCCCAAGGGCTGGACGGGCCCCCGGGAGGTCGACGGGCTCCCGGTGGAGGGCACGTGGCGTTCACACCAGGTCCCCCTCGCCGGGGTCCGCGACGATCCCGCGCATCTGGCGTTGCTGGAGGAGTGGCTGAGGTCGTACCGGCCGCGGGAGTTGTTCGACGACCAGGGGCGGCCGGTGGCGCAGGTGCGGGGGCAGGCCCCGGCGGGGGAGCGGCGGATAAGCGCCAACCCGCACGCCAACGGCGGTCTGCTGCTGCGGCCCCTGATCCTTCCCGACTACCGGGAGTACGCGGTGCCGGTCCAGACGCCGGGCACGTCCTCGGCCGAGCCGACGCGGGTGCTGGGGGAGCTGCTGCGCGACGTGGTCACCCGCAATCCGGACAACTTCCGGATCATGGGGCCGGACGAGACCGCGTCCAACCGGCTGGGGGCGGTGTTCGAGGTCACCGATCGTGTCTGGGCGGGGGAACGGCTGCCCACCGACGAGCACCTGGGGGCCTCGGGCCGGGTGATGGAGGTGCTCAGCGAGCATCTGTGCCAGGGGTGGCTGGAGGGCTACCTGCTGACCGGGCGGCACGGGCTGTTCAACAGCTACGAGGCGTTCGTGCACATCGTGGACGCGATGTTCAACCAGCACGCCAAGTGGCTGAAGGTGACCCGGCACCTGCCGTGGCGGGCCCCGATCGCGTCGCTGAACTACCTGCTGTCCTCGCATGTGTGGCGGCAGGACCACAACGGTTTCACCCACCAGGATCCCGGGTTCCTGGACGTGGTGATGAACAAGAAACCCGAGATCGTCCGGGTGTACCTACCGCCGGACGCCAACACGCTGTTGTCGGTCGCCGACCACTGCCTGCGTTCCCGTGACTACGTCAACGTCATCGTCGCCGGGAAACAACCCGCCCTCAACTGGCTGCCCATGGACCAGGCCGCCACCCACTGCGCCCGCGGCATCGGCACCTGGGACTGGGCCAGCACCGACGCCGGAGCCGACCCCGACGTCGTGCTGGCGTGCGCCGGGGACGTACCCACCCTGGAGACCCTGGCCGCCGTGGACCTGCTCCGCCGCCACCTGCCCGAAGTACGGGTCCGCGTGGTCAACGTCGTGGACCTGATGCGGTTGCAGCCCGACACCGAACACCCCCACGGGCTGCCCGATCCGGAGTTCGACGCGCTGTTCACCACCGACAGGCCCGTCATCTTCGCCTTCCACGGCTACCCGTACCTGATCCACCGCCTCACCTACCGCCGCCACGGCCACCACAACCTCCACGTCCGCGGCTACAAGGAGGAAGGCACCACCACCACACCCTTCGACATGGTCATGCTCAACGACCTGGACCGCTTCCACCTGGTCATGGACGTCATCGACCGGGTCCCCACCCTGCGCGGACGCGCCGGGCACATCCGCCGGCACATGAACGACGAACGCCTCCGCCACCGCGCCCACACCCGCGACCACGGCCAGGACCCCGCCGACATCACCGACTGGACCTGGCCCCACTGACAGGAGGCGGACCCATGCGGGTGCTGACCGTCAATCCCGGATCCAGCAGCCTGAAACTCAGCATGCTCGACGCCGACGACACCGTCGCCGCCCACGCCGAACTGGCCTCCGGCGCCGCCGAACGCCAAGGGGAACGGCTGGCCGCGATGCTGTCCGACATGCCCGCGCCCGACGCGATCGGGATCCGGTTCGTGCACGGCGGCGCCGACTACACCGGACCCGTGCGCGTCGACGACGACGTGGTCAAGCGGCTGCACCAGCTGGCCGACCTCGCACCCCTGCACCAGCCGTTGTCGCTGTACGCGCTGGGGGAGATCCGCCGGGCCCTCCCCGACGTCCCGGTCGTGGCGTGCTTCGACACCGCCTTCCACACCACCATGCCGGACGCCGCCGCGACCTTCCCCGTACCCGCCGAGTGGCGCGAGCGGTTCCGGCTCCGGCGGTACGGCTTCCACGGCCTGTCGCATGCGTACGCCACCCGCCGCGCCCGCCAGATGCTCGGCCGCGACGTCCGCCTCGTCGTGTGCCATCTGGGGTCGGGCGCGTCGCTGGCCGCCGTCGCCGACGGCCGGTCGCGCGACACCACCATGGGCTTCACCCCTCAGGACGGCCTCGTCATGGCCACCCGCCCCGGAAGCATCGACCCCGGCCTGCTGCTGTGGCTGCTGCACCACCACATCACCCTCGAAGACCTCGACGACGCCCTCACCCACCGTTCCGGCCTCCTCGCCCTCGCCGGTACGCCCGACATGCGCGAGATCGAGCAACGCGCCGCCGACGGCGACGCCCCGGCCAGGCTGGCGCTGGACGTCTACCACCACCGGCTCCGGGGGAGCATCGCCGCGATGGCCGCCTCCCTCGGCGGTCTGGACGCGCTGGTGTTCACCGGCGGGATCGGCGAACACGACGCCCACCTACGTCGGCGCACCGCCGAAGGGCTCGCCCACCTCGGCGTGGCCGTGGACGACCAGGCCAACGACAACGCCCACGGCGACGACGACATCACCGCATCAGGAGCGAAGGCCCGGACGCTGGTCGTCACCTCCCGGGAGGACCTGGAGATCGCCTCCGGAGTCCGCGCCATCCTGACCTGACCCAGGACGCCGGGCATCAGGCTGTTCGGTGATACCGACCGGTTGGTATGTTGGGGGCATGTCCTTCGACACCCCCATCGAACTCGCGGGCCCGTGGCGGTCGCCGCTGAACCTGCTCTCCGAGCAGACCTACGGTGAGCACGCGAGCATCCATGACCCGGAGACGGCGCAGGGCCTCGGGCTTTCCGGGGCCGCCGTGGAAGGCCCGACTCATTTCAGCCAGTTCGATCCGCTGATGGCCGCGGTCTGGGGGTCGTCCTGGTTCGAACGGGGATGCATCAGCGCCCACTTCACCGCGATCTGCAACGAGGGGGAACGGACGCGCGCCTCGGCCACGGTCACCGGCTCCCGTGCCGACATCCGCACCGAGAAGGCCGACGGTACGACCGTGCTCAAGGGGACCGCCACCCTCGGAGCGGGGCCCACCGAACTGGGGGAGCGCCTCGCCCGGTTCCGTACGATCGACGATCCGGTGATCTTCGAGGGGTGGACTCCCGGGCGCAGGGGCAGCGGCACCGAGACGCTCCGGATGGACTTCGACACCCACCTGGGCGACCTCTACCCCTTCACGCTCGGCCGGAAGCTGGAGGCCATCACCGAGCCCAGCCCCTGGTACACCACGGGGGACAACCCGTGGGGCCGGCCCATCGTCCCGATCGAGATGATCAGCGTGCTGGCGATGGCGACGTTCGGGGAGTCCGGCCTGGTCAAGGCCGAACCGTCGGTCGGCCTGTTCCTGGGGCTGGAGATCCGGATGCTCGGCACGCCCGTCTTCGTCGGCTCGCCGTACGCGCTCGACCGCGAGGTCCTCGCGGTGGGGGAGAGCCGCCGGGTGGAGTCGTCGTGGATCCGCACCTCGGTGACCTGCCAGGAGACCGGGACCCAGGTCGCCGAGGTGCTCCTGCACCAGGGCGTGTTCAAGGGCTCCTACCCCGGCTACCCGGAGCACAGACTCTGAGCCGGCCTCTGAGCCGGTCCAGGGGGTGGCCATCGGTGTGTGAAGCCGGACCAAAGCCCACGGTCACGGCGGCGGGTGCGGCCTAGCGTCGGCGGCATGAAGCAGATCGTGGTGGGGGCCGACGGCTCCGACATCGCCCTCGACGCCGTCGCCTGGGCCGCCGCCGAGGCGGAACTTCGCGGCGCGTCGCTGCGCATCGTCCACGCCGTCGTCCCCTGGTTGTTCGACGTCCCGGCCAACCCGCAGGTCGCGGCGGTGCGTACCTGGCTGTACGACAACGGCCGCGCCGCGCTCGACAGGGCCGCCGACCGTGCCTCGGCCACGGCGCCCGGTGTGCGGGTCACGGCGGAGCTGGTCCCGGGCGGCCCCGCGAAGGTGCTGCTGGAGGCCGCCCGGGAGGCGGGCATGGTGGTCGTGGGCTCCACGGGTGTCGGTGGCATCGCGGGCACGCTGCTCGGCTCGGTCGCCCTCCAGGTGGTCTCGTACGCGCCGTGTCCCGCCGTGGCGGTCCACCACGCGCCGGCCCGCAGGCACGGGCGGATCGTCGTGGGCGTGGACGGGTCGCTGAGCGGGCGGCCCGCCGTCCGCTTCGCGTTCGAGGAGGCGGCCCGGCGCGGCGTCGCGCTCCGCGCCGTCCTGGCGTTCACGCATCCGGCGTCCACCGGCCCCGGCGACATGCAGCCCCTGGTGTACGACCCGGAGGTCCTCGCGGCCGAGGAGCGCCGGACCCTGGCCGAGAGCCTGGCGGGTCACCGGCAGGAGTTCCCCGACGTCACGGTCACCGAGCAGGTCGTGCACGCCCGGCCCACCCGCGCGCTCGCCGAGGCGTCCGGCGAGGCCGACCTGCTGGTGGTCGGGAGCCGCGGACGCGGCGGCTTCACCGGCCTGGTCCTGGGCTCGGTCAGCCACGCGATGCTGCACCACACCCGATGCCCCATCGCCGTCATCCCCCCGGAACGCGGGTGAGGCCGCGCGTCAGGGGAGCAGGGCGTCCAGGGTCGTGAAGCCGTAGCCGCGGTCCCGCAGGCCCTGGATGATCCGGGGCAGGGCGTCGGCGTCGAGGGTGGAGTGGTCGTCGGGGTGGTCGCCGACGTGCATCAGGACGATCATCCCCGGGCGCGCGGCGGCCAGCACCCGGTCGGCGACCTTGGCGGCCGTCATCCCGCCGGAGGTGCCCTTCCAGCCGAGGGAGTCCACCGTCCAGCCGACGGCGACGTACCCGAGGCCGTTCAGCAGGCGGACGTCGGAGGCGGTGTACGCGCCGTAGGGGAAGCGGAACATCGGCCGGGGCTCGGCGCCGTTGGCGTGGAAGATCGCGGTGCGGGCGCGAGTCACCTCGGCCCGCGCCTCGTCGTCGCCGATCTTGGTGAAGTCGGGATGGTTGTCGCTGTGGTTGCCGATGCGGAAGCCGGAGGAGGCCAGCAGGGCGGCGTTCACCGGGAACATCCGGGCGAAGTCGCCGACGAGGAAGAACGTGGCCGGGACGTTCTGCCGCTGCAGGGTCGCCCGGATCGAGGCGACCCCGGCCGCGCTCCACGCCCCGTCGAAGGTGAGCGCGGCCACCTTGGCGGTGGTCGGGATGACGGTGACGTTCCGGCCCCGCAGCGACGGCGGCACTCCGGGCGGCGGCCCCGGCACCCAGGCGCGCCGCTCGCCTGACCAGGTGGAGCCGGTGACGGTGCGCGTCCACAGGGCCCCGTCGCGTCCACGGGCCATGACGGCCGCCCTCCCTCCGCCGTGGGCGGCGGCGGGGCCGTCCACCTGTCGTCCGCCCACGACCTGCCACGCCGACCACGTCCCGGTGTACGTCCTGGCCTGCAGTCCGCCGTCGGGGCCGGTGCCGCGGACGACGACCCAGGTGCGGCCGGTGGCCGGGTCGGCGGCGATCGCGGGGGAGCCGTGGGTGCGCCCGCCCAGCGACTCCCACGGCGACCAGGTGCGGCCGGTCAGGACGCGCGTCCAGACGGCCGAGTCCCGCCGCGTGGCCACCACCCGCAGCGTGCCGGTTCCGGTGAGCGCCACGGCGGGCGCGCTGTTGAGGGTGCCGCCGAGTGCCGACCAGGGGCCCCAGCCGGAGCCGGGCAGGTAGGTGCGGGTGCGCAGGCGGTCGTGGGCGTCGCGGGCGAACACGTCCACCCGTCCGTCGGGACGCCCGGCCGCCGCCGGGGCCGAGGACAGCACCAGCCCGCCGACCTTCGTCCACGGCCGCCAGGTGCCGTCCACGCGGATCCGCTGCCACAGCTGCCCGTCCGCCCCACGCCCGTAGACGTGCGGCACCTTCGCCGCGAACGTGATCGCCGGGCCGCCGGCCAGCCGTCCGCCGAGGCCGATCGGGTCGGACCACGTCCCGCCGACCAGCCTGCGGAACGCCACGTCACCGGTGGCTCTTCGGTAGACCACGTCGTACCCGCGCCCGCTGGGCCGGCTCGCCACCCCCGGCACGTGCGTCGGGAGGTCCGCCACCGCCGCGTCGGCCGACGCGGCCCGCCCGGCCCCGCAGCCCGGCGCGAGAAGCGCGGCCAGGGTGAGTCCCCGCATCCAGGGATGAGCCATGACGTGCCGCATGCGCGCCACCGTCCTTCCGAGGAGGTCTCGCTTCGAGTGTCCGCCTCGGTGCGACCGCCGTATATGACCGAAGAGTGTCCGGGCCGGAGCGGGGCCGGACACTCTTCGGTCACCGGGCGTCGGCGGTGAGCAGGGTGAGGATCTCGACGACGCGGTCGCCGGTGTGGGGGTCGCGGCCGTGCCAGCAGCGGTGGTTGTCCAGGACGAGGATGTCGCCCTCCTCCAGCCGGACGCGGGGCAGCGCGGGCTCCATCGCCCGCACGGCCTGCTCGAAGCGTTCGAGCATGGCGCGGGTGCGGTCCTCGTCGGGGTCGCGGTGCAGGGGGACGGCGCCGTCGGTGCGCCGGACGATGCGGCGGCCGGTGCGGGTGAACTCGACGTGCCGGGCCACGCGCGGTGTCGCCGGGAGCCCGCGCAGCCCCGCCCACGCCCCGTACAGGTCGACGTCGGTGCCGGTGAGGAACGCCCACAGGTCCGGGTCGGTCGCGGCGCAGTGGTCGGCGAACCGGTAGGCGTCGGCGATGAACGACTCCCCGCCCGAGTCCGCCGGTCGTACGCACTGGATGAGGACGTGGTCCTCGTCGGGGTGGCGGCGGCGTTCGGGGGCGCCGCCGACGTCGATGACGACGTCGAAGCCGTCGGCGTGCAGGTGGACGGCGCGGCCGTCGGTGCTGTGCCTGCGGCGGTGCGGGAACAGCCGGCGCAGGCGGCTGCCGAGCACCAGCGCGGCGGCGACGGTGAGGCTGTCGGAGCCGGGTTCCAGGCCGGTCACGACGACCGCGCCGTCCCGGGCGAGCGGCTCACGCGCGGCGGCGGCCTGGGTGGCGTGGATACGGGCCGGGACGATGCCGGCGGACTGCGGGAACGTGGGCACGGGCGGCTACCTGACCGAGAAGTGACGGGAACCGGGGACGAGCGCTGCGGCGGCGGGCGCCGCGAAGCAGACGACGGCGCACACGCCCAGCACCGGGGCCGGACCGAAGGCGTCCATCGCGGGGGCGATGAGGGCCAGCCCGAGCGGGGCCAGCCCATAGGACAACAGGAAGTCCAGGGACGACACCCGGGCGAGCTTGTCGGGGGCGACCTCGCGCTGCGTGGCGGTGAACCACGGCACGTTGAACAGTTCGATGCCCGCGCCGGTGAGCACGTACGCGGCGACGACGACCATGGGATGCACCGGCAGCAGCAGGGCCAGCGGCGCGACGCCGTAACACGCCAGGCCCGCCAGCGCCGCCCAGCCCTGGGCGCGGGGCTGCCAGCGGGCGACGACCATCCCGCCGACCAGGGCCCCGACGATGTAGGCGGTCGCGGCCCCGGCCAGCACCGCCTCGCTGCCGTAGCGGTCACGGCTGACCAGCGGCAGGGCCACGCCGGTCGCCGAGTAGCCGGTCGCGATCACGGCCGTGAGCGCCGCCAGCCCGGCCAGGAACCACGGATGCCGCCGCGCCTCGCGGACCCCCTCGGCGAACTCGGCCAGGAACCCGGCACGTCCCGTCCCCGGCCTCGGCACGGGGGTGCCGGGCGGCGGCGCCAGGGCGGCGGCCAGCCACAGCGCCCCGATGCCGACCAGCAGGCCCCGGGCGTCGACCAGGACGGCCAGCAGGGCGGCCACGGCGGGACCCGCCAGGGTGGTGACCCGGACGGCCAGGGTGATCGCGGCGTTGGCCTGCCGCCGCCGGGCCTCCTCGACGACCTCGGCGGTCAGCGCCTGGAACGCGGGGCGGCAGGCGCCCTGCCCGGCGCCCGACACCACGG
>DATADI010000571.1:0-25692 GCA_036258615.1 Thermomonospora sp.
CCCGCCGGGCCCTGCACGCCGCGCTGCCGCACGGGCTGGACGGGCTGCGGCCCCTCACGGCCCTCGCGCTGGTCACCGCCACCGCCGCCGAGCCGTCCCTCGGCCGCCTGCTGGCCGACGACCTGCTGGCCGCGCTGGACCCCGCCGAGCCCTTCCACCGGGAGCTGGCGGAGACCGCCCTGGCCTACCTCGACCACGGCGGGCGCGTCGAGCCGGCCGCCGCCGCCCTCCACGTGCATCCCAACACGGTGAAGTACCGGCTGCGCCGTCTCCAGGAGATCACCGGCCGGACGCCCGCCGCCGAGGGCCCGGACGCGGTGGCCTCGGCGGCGCACTGGTGGTGGGCCCTGCACACCTGGCTCCAATGAAGGCCCCCCGAACGACGAGGATGAGAGGTGACCATGCGCGTCGGTGTGGTGATGTGGCCGATCCGGTCCTGGCGGGACAGCCGTGACCAGTGGACGCGGGCCGAGGACCTGGGCTTCGACCATGCCTGGGTGTACGACCACCTCGCCTGGCGGGGGCACACGCCCTGGTTCGACGGGTACGCGACCCTGACGGCCGCCGCCACGGCGACCTCCCGGATCCGGCTGGGCACCCTGGTGACCTCGCCGAACTTCCGCCATCCGGTGCCCACGGCACATGCGATCCGGACGATCGACGACATCAGCGGCGGGCGCCTCACCGTCGGCATCGGCGCCGGGGGCCTGAGCCGCACCTCCGACAGCGGGGTGCTCGGCGGCGAGCCGTGGTCCCCTGCCGAGCGCGCGGGCCGGTTCGCCGAATGGGTGGAACTGCTCGACCGGTTGCTGCGCGGCCCGGAGACCACCTACGAGGGCGAGTTCTACACGGCGCGGGAGGTCCGCACCGCGCCGGGCTGCGTGCAGCGCCCCCGGGTCCCGTTCGCGCTGGCGGGCAACGGGCCGCGCGGGATGCGGCTGGCGGCCCGGTTCGCCGACATCTGGGTCACCACCGCCCGGCTGCCCGGTGCCGAGGGCGACCCCGAGGAGATCGTCAAGGACCTGCAGGCCAAGCTGGACGCGGTCTGCGAGGCCGAGGGCCGTGACCCCGCGACGCTGCGGCGGCTTCTGCTGACCGGCTTCACCGGGGAGCCCTGGCTGGAGTCGGCCGCCGCCTTCGCCGACCTCGCCGGCCGGTACGGCGCGCTGGGCGTCACCGACCTGGCCGTCCACTGGCCGAGGCCCGGCACCGAGTGGGACCACGACCCGGCCGTCCTGGAGGCGGTCGCGGCGGCGCAGACCGATTGACGCGGACGCCCCTTCCCGCGGGCACCGGTCTGGCATCCTGAGGGGCTCATGCCGGGGGAGCCGGGGAGCCGAGGGGGCCTGTGATGCCGTACGTGCTGCTGGGGCTGGCGATCGCCGCCGAGGTGACGGCGACGCTGTCGCTGCGCGCCTCCGAGGGCTTCAGCAGGTGGGGCCCCTCGGCGATCGTCGTCGCCGGGTACGTCGTGTCGTTCGTCCTGCTGGCCAAGGCGCTGACGTCGCTCAACGTCGGGCCGGTCTACGCGATCTGGTCGGCGCTCGGCACCGTCGGGGCGTTCGCGGGCGGGGTCATGCTGTTCGACGAGCCGGTGCGCCCCGTGGCCCTGATCGGCGCGGCCATCATCGTGGTGGGCGTGGTCGTGATGAATCTGGGCGGGGGAGTGAGCCACGGCTGACCCGCCGGGCCCGTGAGCGGCGGACCGCCTCCTGGCCGACCGCGAACACCAGCCAGGCGAACGCGGTGGCGTCGTCGATGACCCCGACCGGCAGGAACACGTCCGGGATGATGTCGATCGGCGACACGATGTAGACGGCCGCGGCGACCATCCCGGCGATCTTCCCGGCGCTCGTCCGGTACGCGTCGTCGCGGGCGGCGCGCCGGGCGCGGCCGAGGCGGACGACCCCCGCGGCCAGCAGCGCGGCGCCCGCGACCATGGCCAGGTACCCGGGTGTCGTGAGGCCGCCCCTGACCACGAAGGCCCCGACGGCGCCGAGCAGCAGCACCGCCACGCCGATCCAGTGCATGAGTCCGTCCCTTGGGGGTGTCGTCCCCGACGGTATTTCCGCCTCGCCGCGTCCCACACCCCGGGTGTGCGGCTCAGCGGTGTTCGAAGGCCACGCGGACACCGACGCCCAGCAGCATCACCCCGGCGACGCCGTCGAGCGCCCGCCGCGCCCGCGCGCCCCGCAGCGCCCGCGAGACCGGAGTGAGGGCCAGGGTGAACAGCCGCCACCACACCACCGCGATCACCAGGAAGACCAGGGCGAGCGCCGCCGTCGTGCGCAGCCGCGGCTCGGCCGGGGCCACGAACTGCGGCAGCAGCGTCAGGAACAGCAACGCGATCTTCGGGTTGAGCAGGTTGGTGAACAGCCCCTGCCGGAACGCCGCCCCGCGCCCCAGCGCCTCGGGCCCGTCACCGGGACCGGCCCCGGTGCCCTCCGGCCCGGCGGCGGGACCCCCGGCGGCGGGACGCAGCGCGGCGAGCAGCATCCGCACGCCCAGGTACGCCAGGTAGGCGGCACCGGCCACCTTGACCGCCGTGTACGCGGCGGACGAGGCGGCCAGCACCGCCGACAGCCCCAGGACGGCCGCCGTCGCGTGACAGGCGATGCCCAGGCAGCACCCCAGGCCGGTGAACCAGGCGACCCGGGGGCCGCAGCGCAGGCCGTTGCGCAACACCAGCAGCATGTCCGGCCCCGGCGTCACCGTCAGGACCGCGACGACGCCGAGGAACGGAAGGAGCAAGTCGGGCATGACGCCTCATGCTAGACGCGGCACGCCCCGTCCCCGGTCACGCCTTGGCGCGGTGGATGACCTGGAGTTCGGTGAAGCCGTGCAGACCCCAGGGGCCGTTCTCCACGCCCACGCCGCTCCACTTGAAGCCGCCGAACGGCTGGTGCGGGGCGAGCGCGACATGGGTGTTCACCCAGGCGGTTCCGCACTCCAGCCGGGCGGCGACCTCGGCGGCCCGGTCGGTGTCGGTGCCCCACACCGATCCGGACAGGCCGAACTCGGTGGCGTTGGCGCGGGCGACCGCGTCGTCCAGGTCGGAGTACCGCACGACCGGCAGCGCGGGCCCGAACTGCTCCTCGTCCACGATGCGGGTGCCGTCCTCGACGCCGGTGAGGATGGTGGGCTCGAAGAAGTAGCCGGGGCCGTCCATCGGCCGCCCGCCCGCCGCGGCCTTGCCGCCCTGGCCCAGCGCGTCCGAGACCAGGTCCGCGACCCGCTCGAACTGGGGGCGGTTCTGGATCGGGCCGTACTGCACACCCTCGTCCATGCCGTTGCCGACCTTGACCGAGCGGGCCCTGTCGGCCAGCGCGTCCACCAGGTCGTCGTGCAGCGCGTCCGGCACGTACACCCGCTTGACCGCCGAGCAGGTCTGCCCGTTGTTGTAGAACGCGCCCGCGAACAGCCGGTCGGCCACGGCGGCGACGTCGGCGTCCTCCAGGATGATCGCCGGGTCGTTGCCGCCCAGCTCCAGCGTGACCCGCTTGAGGTCGGGCGCGGCCGACAGCGCCACCTTCTTGCCGGTGGGGACGCTGCCGGTGAAGGAGATCTTGCGCGGCACCGGATGCGCGGTCATCCAGGCGCCCAGCTCGTCACCGCCGCTGACCACGTTGAACACCCCCGGCGGCAGCACGCCGCGCAGCAGCTCGCCGAGCCGCAGGGTGGTCAGCGGCGTGTACGGGGACGGCTTGAGCACCACCGTGTTGCCCGCCAGCAGCGCCGGGCCCAGCTTCCAGGAGGCCAGCAGGACCGGGAAGTTCCACGGGGCGATCGCCGCGACCACGCCCATCGGCCGCCGCACCACCTCCACGAACGCGCGCTCGTCGTCCTGGATGACCTCGCGGGGCAGCTCCAGGTCGGCGAAGTACTTCAGCCAGACCCCGGTGCCGATGATCTCCATCCTGGCGTCGCCGAGCGCCTTGCCCTGCTCGGCCGTCAGCACCGGCGCCAGCTCGTCCGCCGCCGCGAACAGTGCGCCGGCCGCCGCCCGCAGTGCCTCCCGGCGGGCCGCCTCGTCCGCGCGCCAGGCGGGGAACGCCTCGGCGGCCGAGGCCATCGCCGCGTCGAGCTGCTCCCGGGAACAGTCCGGGGCCTCGGCGTGCACCGCGCCGGTCGCGGGGTTGACCACCCCGAACGTCCCGGCCCCGGGCACGCCCTCGCCGCCGATGGTCATCGTGAAGTCGCTCACCGCTGGTCTCCTCCTCGCGCCGCCGAACGCCGTTCAGTATCGCGTGCGGCGGGGCGGGCCACCAGACCCAGACGGGCACGGCCGCCCGCCGCGGGCGTGACGGCGCGGCGGGCGGCCGTGGGTCCTGCGGGTCACAGCTCCAGCAGGCGGTCGAAGAAGTCCCGGTAGTCGCGGAGGGCGCGGCGCAGCCGCTCGGTGTCGCCCTCGTCGCCGTGGGCGGCGTCCAGCTCGCGTTTGCGCTGGTGCAACTGCTCCTTGAGGGCGGTCAGCACCTCCTCGGCCAGCGCGTCGGCCCGGCGCACGGCCTCGCGGGGGTCGTCGACGAACCCGGCCTGGACCTCGCGCCAGCGCTCCCGGAGCCCCGGCACGGCGCCGGGGTCCATGAACCGTTCCGGGTGCGCCCGCGGGTGCGGCGGGGCGGGGAAGGAGGTGGCGACCTCGACGGGGGCGACGACCGGCTCGGGCTCGGTGTCGCCGCGCTGCCGCACGGGGGCGGGCGGCGGCCCGGCGACGCGGATGTCGGTGTGCTCGGCCTCGCCCGTACCGGCGGCGCGGGCGCGTTCGTCCCGGGTGTCCCGGGCGTCGCGGCCGGTGGGGGAGGGCGTGTCGGGGCCGGTGGGGGATGCGGGGCGGTGCGACGGCTCGGGCATCGGGCTCAGCCTCCCGGCCGCTCGGCGGTGCCCTGCCGTGCCTCACGGGGCACCGACGCCCGCTCCGAGCCGGCGGGACGCTCCCCGTCGGGCACCATGAGCAGGTCCTCGAACAGCGCGCGGTAGTGCACCATCGCCTGCCGCAGGTCCTCGGTGGTGGCCTCCCCGGCGGCGGCGCGCACGCTGATCTGGTGGCCGCGCCGGTACTGGTCGAGGGTGCGGCCGTGCTCCACCGACAGGTGCGCGACGCGGTCCTCGAAGTCGCGGGTGGGATAGCCGCGCTCGGCCATCACCGCCGTCACCAGCCGGTCGGCGTGCTCCACCGCGGACTCGGGGGCGTCCACGAACTGCTCCTGCACATGGGTCCACTGCTCGCGGTACAGCGCGCGCTGGCGGGGGTCCAGCGGACGCAGGTCGAGTTCCTGGTGCCGCTCCCGGCGGGCCCGCAGCTCCCGCTCGGCCGCGGCGCGGTCGCCGTGGCGCTCCAGGGCGCGGTCGTACTCCGGGCCGAACTGCCGGCGGAGCCGCCGCGAGCGGGACCGGGACCACAGCAGGACCCCGGCCACGGCCAGGAGCGCCACGACCACGACGGCGACGACGACCATCATTGCGGTCGACATGATGTGCCTCCGGACGTGAGTCGACGTGAATGACCGCCCGATGCCCGCCGGGAGACGATCGAAACAGCGGGCCCCCGTCCCGCGCCCGATACCGGGGTTACGGTCAGCCGCCGCGCATCGCCCGGGTGAGCCGCTCCTCCAGGTCGTCGGTGAACGCGGCGATGCCCGCCTCAGTGGCGCACACGTCGTCGCCGTTCAGGCAGGCCCGCAGGTTCTTGCTCAGTACCCGGCTGACCTCGGTGTAGTACGGCCACCGGGGGCGGGGCCGCGCGGTCTCCACGGCCCGCAGCAGCATCGGCACCTGGGCGTCCGGCAGCCGGTGCACCACCGGGCGGTCGGCGGTGCCCGACCGGCACCGGCCCGGGTTCTGGTAGACGGCGCGCAGCACGGGCGCGTAACCCCCGCAGTTGAACAGGTCCCGCTGGTTGTCCTCGTCGAGCAGGTGCCGGATCAGGCTCAGCGCCGCCTCCCTGTGCGGCGACCGCGCGTCGATCGCCAGGCTCTGCCCGCCCAGCACGCTGCGCCCCGGCCCGCCCTCGCCGCCGGGCAGCATGGTCACCGCGAACCTCGGGGTGCCGTCGGCGTTCCACATCCGCTCGTTGTTGGCCAGCGCCGCGTACGCGTACGGCCACAGCCGCATGAACGCCACCCGCCCCTCCTGGAACGCCTCGAGGCTGTCGGCCTCGAAGTGCTCCAGCGCCCGGCGCTCGATCACCGCCCGCTCGTCGCCCATCAGCCGGGTCAGCGTCGCCAGCAGCCGGCGCACCGGCGCGCTGTCGACGGTCACCCGGCCGTGCCGGTCCACGATGTCGCCGCCCGCCGACCAGATCAGCTCCAGCGCGTTGACCGTCATGCCCTCGTAGTCGGCGAACTGCGGCGCGTACCCCGACACCAGCCCGTCGCGGCGCCCGGCCAGCAACTCCGCCGAGCGCCGCCACACCTCCTGCCAGGTCCGCGGGGGAGCGGGGACCAGGTCGGTGCGGTAGTACAGCAGCGCCGCGTCGGTGTTGAACGGCACCGCCCACAGCCGTCCCTCGTACCGCCCGGCGTCCAGCGCGTTGCGCAGCACGCCGCCGGTGTCGACGTCCCCGCCGGAGATCGGCCGGATGTACCCGCCGCGCGCGAACTCCGGGATCCACTGGGTGTCGAGGACGTACACGTCGGCCGCCGGGCAGCCGCTGGACCGCGCCCACGCCAGCAGCTGGCTGTGCTGCTGGTCGGCCACCCCGGGCAGCTCCACCAGCTCGGCCTGCTCGGGACCGGCGCCGGGGTTGCGCCAGGAGCCGATGACCGCGCGCCTGCGGTGGTCGGCGCTGACGTCCCGGCCGCCCGCCACCCGCAGCACGTCGCTCCCGCAGGCGTCGGGCCCGCCGTCGTCCCCCGCCGGCCATCCGGCCAGCACCACGAACGTCGCCAGCCCGGCCGCCACCGCCAGCCACAGGTTGTCCAGGCGGACGCTGCCCAGGCGCACCGGCTCAGCCCTCCTTCCAGATCTCGCCGAACAGCTCCCCGGCCACCTGCCGGGGGCCCGACGACGGGCCGAACTCCAGGCACCGGGACCGCGGCGACGCCGCCAGCAGGTCCCGCAGCCGCTCGTCGCAGCCGCGCTCGCCCACCACCACCAGGTACACGCGGGCGGCCCCGGGGCTACGCAGCGCGTCGCGCACCGCCGCCAGGTCGGCGCCCGCCCGCGCGCCGTCGTCGTTGTCGCCGTCGGTCAGCACCACCAGGGACCCGTCGTCGGCGTCCCGCAACGCGCGCAGCCCCTCGGCGATGACGCGGTACAGCGGCGTCGTCTCGCCGTCGGCGGAGGTGCCCGGCCCGTCCAGCGCGGCCCGCACCGCGCCGACCGCCTCGTCCCGCGGCAGCGGAGCCACCAGGACGCTCGGCTCGCGACCCGTACGGCCCGACGGGAACGCCCACAGCCCCGCCGCGTCGTTGCGCCCCAGCCATCCCAGCGCCTCACCGGCCAGGTCCCGGGCCCGGCCGATCGCGCTGCCCGTCGACACCGGAGCCCGCATCGACCCCGACCGGTCGAGCGCGAACAGCACCGTGCGGGGCCGGCGGGTCGCGGCGATCTGCTCGCGGACCGCCGCCAGCCGCCGCGCGTCCAGCGGCGGCGTCGGGCCCGGCTGCCCCGGCGGCCCGAACCCCCGGCCCATCCGCGTCGCCTCGCCCGCCAGCCAGTCCCGGAACGCCACCGCCAGCCGCTCGCGTTCGGGGTCCCGCTCGTCGTTCCAGGTGATCCGCACCAGGCTGTAGTCCAGCAGCGGCGCGGGCCGGGGCCGGACCAGGTCGAGCCACTGCACGGTCGTCTCGCCGGGGCCGAGCTGGCGGGTGCACGAGCCGCCGAGCGGCGCGCCCCGCCCGTAGGTGGCCAGCGAGTGCTCCGGCACGATCACCGCCAGCCGCGCGCCGGGCTCCCGCGCCAGCCGCTCGCGGACCTCGCACAGCGTCTCGTCGGCGTCGGTCAGCGTCAGCCCCGGCGGGCTCAGCTCCTGCTCCAGCCGGTGCCTGCCCTCCGCGTCGAGGCCGGGGCCGTACAGCGCCGTCGTGGCGACCACCGCGACGTCGCTGGTCTCCGGGCCGGGCCGCAGCACCGTGACGCCCTGGCGGCGCAGCCAGTCCAGGGCCTCCTCCCAGGTCTCCGGGGACCACGCCGCCTGCTCGGCGCCCGCCGCCCGGGACACCGCCAGCACGACCGGCGACACCATCCCGGCCGGGGTGATCTCCCGCCGCGCGCCGAGCACGCCCCAGGCGGTGGCGTGCTCGGCGACCGCCCGGGACGAGGCCAGCCACAGGTCGGGCCGCGGGCCCACGGTCGCCAGCGCCGAACGGTCGGCGTTCTCGTTCCGCCAGCCGTGCCCGAACGCGTCGATCAGCGCCTTGAGCGGCGGCGCCCGGAACACCGTCACGTGCACCGGACGGCAGCGCCGCCCCTCGGCCTGCTCGGCGGCGAACGCGTCGGCCTTGTCCCGCATGACGCGCAGCGTCTCGGCGGCCACCATCACCCGCAGCTCGGCCGGCGGCTCGCAGGCCGACAGCCGCGTCCGGCTCCACCCGGCCAGCGACCAGCCGCTGAACACCACGGCGGCCCCGGTGACCAGGGCGGCGACCGCCGGGGCGGAGCGGCGCAGCACCGGCCGCAGCCCCCGCAGGAACGGCCCCGGATCCGGCAGCAGCAACAGGAACTCCTGCAGCAGGATCGCCGCCGTGATCACCGCGGTGGCGATCAGCCAGTGCACCCGCACGACGCCCTGGTCGATCCACACCGACATGAGCACCAGCGGCAGCACCACGAGCGTCGGCAGGCTGCGGCCCCGGCGCTCGCCGCGCCCCGCCCGCTCGCGGCGTGGCCGCTCCTCCGCCATGCCGCCCTCTCGCTCGGTGCCCACGATCCCGGAAGGTTACGAGTGTGTTCCACCGGTCGCCGGGAAACCAGGGCAGGAGGTGGACCGGCGCGGAAAACCGTGACCTCTTCCGGCCGTGGCGCGGATCACGATCCGGCACCGACGGCCGTCGTGACTGGAGTCACATCCGCCGGACCTGCTATCCAGGCCATGGGCCACCCCCTCTCCGGCCCGCCGCGGAAGACCAGGACGGTGATGAGCGTGCGCCATGCGGTCGGCCTTGTCCTCGGGGTGCTGCTGACCCCCGCGCTCGTCTACGGCCTGGCCTGGTCGTACGCGCAGGCCGCGGGGTCCTTCGACCCGGTCGCCCGGGAGATCGCCGACACCACCCGGCTGTACGGGGGCGTGGCGCTGATGGCGGCGGGCGGCCTGGTGGTCGGCGTGGTGGTGGTCGCCCGGTGGGCCTCCCCGCTGGTGTCGCTGGTCCCGGCGCTGACCCTGGTGGCCTGGACGGCGTACTTCCTGGCCGACCCCGGGCGGGCCCTCGCGCTGCCCGCCGACCTGCCGCCGGACGGCTCCCTGGACCACACCCTCGACAGCGGCCTGCGGATCCTGCTCGGCTCGGGCACGTTCGCGCTGCTCGGGCTGGTGCTCCTGGTCCCTACGGGCACCCCGCACCGCTGGGCGCGCCGCCGCGCCGCGGAACCGGACGCCCCCCACCGGTTCGACGACGACCTGGAACCCGTCGCGGGGCGGCACGCCCGGCACCCCTAGCCCGCCGGCTCCGCCGCGATCAGGCCCCCGTCCCGGTACAGCCGTGTGACGACCTCCTCGATGCCCGGTTCGCGCAGGGCGATGTCGGCGATCTCGGCGCGTTCGGCCAGCGCCGCCACCACCGCCGCCGCGTTCACCCCGCGCGGCACCCGCAGCCACTGCCGGGGCCCCTCCACCCGTTCGACCACGACCCCGGCCAGCTCCATCGGGGGAGCCGGGCGGACCAGGTCCACCACCAGCACCCGGTCGGCCGCCACCGCCGCGCGCAGCCGTTCCAGGTCCCCGTCGTAGGCCAGCCGGCCGTGGTCGATGATCATCACCCGGCGGCACAGCCGCTCGATGTCGCCCAGGTCGTGGGTGGTGAGCAGGATGGTGGTGCCGCGCTCGGCGTTGACGCGTTCCAGGAAGCCCCGCACGGTCGCCTTGCTGACCACGTCCAGCCCGATGGTCGGCTCGTCCAGCACCAGGATCGGCGGGTCGTGCAGCAGTGCCGCCGCCAGGTCGCCGCGCATCCGCTGGCCCAGGCTGAGCTGCCGCACCGGGGTCGCCAGGAACGGCCCCAGGTCCAGCAGCTCGGTCAGCTCCGCCAGCCGGGCCCGGTGGTCGCGGGCGTCCACCCGGTACAGGTGCCGGATCAGGGTGAGGCTGTCGCGCAGCGGCAGGTCCCACCACAGCGTCGTGCGCTGGCCGAACACCACGCCGATCCGCCGGGCCAGGGCGGTGCGCCGCCGCGACGGGTCCAGCCCGGCCACCCGGACCGTGCCGGAGCTGGGCGCCAGGATCCCGGTCAGCATCTTGATCGTCGTGGACTTGCCCGCCCCGTTCGGCCCCAGGTAGCCCACGAACTCCCCGGGCCGCACCGTGAAGGAGATGCCGTCCACGGCCCGCACGGTGGTGCGGCGGCGGCGCAGCCCGCCCGCCCGCGACCTGACGGTGAACGCCTTGCGGATGTCGGTGACCTCGATCATCGTCAGCTCCCGGTCGATCGGTAGTGGCGCAGCCCGGCCCGCCACGCCAGCGCCGCCACCGCGCACAGCAGCACGGCGACCACCGGCGCGGCGAACCGCAGCGCCGGCGGCAGCCCCAGCGGGTCGGCGCGGTCCAGGACGTACAACCCGGGCTGCCAGTTCACGAAGGCCAGCGGGACCACGAACGTCAGCCCGCGGACGAAGTCGCGGGCGTACAGCGTCATCGGGTACTGGGTCAGGAACGCGCCCCCGTAGGTCACCGACTTGGTCGCGGCGTGCACGTCGATCAGCACGAACTGCACCGAGGCGGTCAGCACCCACAGCGCCGCGAAGATCACCGTCCCGGACAGCAGCAGCACCGGCACCATCGCCGCCCGGCCCGCCGTCCACTCCACCTCCAGCCGGGGCAGCACCCAGGCCAGCACCGCCACCGAGGGCAGCAGCTTGGCGATCCGGCGGGGCGAGAAGTCCTCGGTGGCGATCTGCACCAGCGGGCTCACCGGCCGGACGAGCATGGTGTCGAGGGTGCCCTGCCGCACGTGCTCGCCCAGCCGTTCCGTGGTGCCCAGCAGCACGTCGGCCACCACGAACGACAGCGCCGAGGTGCCGTACAGGAACAGCACCTCCGGGGCGGTGAACCCGGCGATGCGCGGGGTGTGCGCGAACAGCAGCATGATCCCGGCCAGGTCCAGCGCGGTCACCGCCGCCGAGGCCAGGCCCAGCAGCACCATCGACACCGGGTACTGCGCGGCGGCCCGGACCCAGGTCCAGGCCAGCAGCCCGTACAGGCGCAGCGTCTCAGCCACCGTGGATCACCAGCCTGCGCCGCGCCGCGCCGGTCAGCAGCCGGCCCGCGCCGAGCAGCACCGCCGCCCACAGCGCCTGGAACCCGTAGGCCGCCAGCAGCCCGAGGCCCTCGTGCCGGCCGAGGAAGACGTCGGCGGGCACCTGGATCAGCGCCGCCCACGGCAGCGCCTCCGCCAGCGTGCCCAGCCACCCGGGGAAGGCCACCAGCGGCAGGATCATCCCGGAGAAGAACAGCGACAGCACCAGCGCCACCGCCTGCAGGCCCCGGTCGTCGTGCAGCCAGAACATCGCCAGGGCGACCAGGTACCGCAGCCCGAACCCGGTGACCACCGCCAGCGCCACCGCCACCGCGAACGCCGCCCACCCGGCCGCGCCCGGCAGCCGCAGGTCGAAGGCGACCGCCCCGGCCGCCATCGGCAGCGCCCCGCGCAACAGCAGCGTGCAGGCGGCGCGGCCCAGGTCGTCGGCCAGCCACCAGCCCTGCAGGTCCACCGGCCGGTGCAGGTCGATGGCCACGTCTCCGGACCGGATCCGCTGTGTCAGCTCCAGCCCGCCGAAGATCTGGACCGGTCCGATGAGGGCCTGGGTGAGGAAGCAGAAGGTCACCGCGTCGGCGGCGTCGTACCCGCCGAGCGCGGGGCGCGCCGTCCACAGCGCCAGCACGATCCAGGCGCGGACGAACCCGAACACGGTGTTGGTGACGGCCTCGGCGGTCGCGCCGAGCGGATACGAGGCATGACGGCGGAAGGCGTAGGCCGCCACCCACGGATAGACGCTCACTTCCGGCGAGCCTAGGAAGCCGGCGCGTCCCGATCAGTGCCCCGTGACACAGAACATCGCGGACATGAAGGACCCCTCCGGACGGAGGAGCGTCCGGAGGGGTCCTTCACACGGCCTGGACCAGGTTCTCGATCAGTGAGCCTTGTCGAAGAACTGCTCGTCCTCGGTGGAGCCCTTGAGCGCCGTCGTGGACGAGTTCGGCGAGATCGCCGTGCTGACCAGGTCGAAGTAGCCGGTGCCGACCTCGCGCTGGTGGCGGGTGGCGGTGTACCCGCGGTCCTCCGAGGCGAACTCGCGCTCCTGGAGGTCGACGTAGGCGGTCATGCCCTCGCGGGCGTAGCCGTGCGCCAGGTCGAACATCGAGTAGTTGAGGGCGTGGAAGCCCGCCAGGGTGATGAACTGGAACTTGAAGCCCATGTGGCCCAGCTCGCGCTGGAACTTGGCGATGGTGGCGTCGTCCAGGTGCTTCTTCCAGTTGAAGGACGGCGAGCAGTTGTAGGCGAGCATCTGGTCGGGGTACTCGGCCTTGACCGCCTCGGCGAACTTGCGGGCCAGCTCCAGGTCCGGCGTGCCGGTCTCCATCCAGATGAGGTCGGAGTACGGAGCGTAGGCCAGCGCCCGGGAGATGCAGGGCTCGATGCCGTTGCGGACCCGGTAGAAGCCCTCGGCGGTGCGCTCGCCGGTCAGGAACGGCCGGTCGCGCTCGTCCACGTCGGTGGTGATCAGGGTCGCGGCCTCGGCGTCGGTCCGCGCGATGATCAGGGACGGGACGTTGGAGACGTCGGCGGCCAGGCGGGCCGCGTTGAGGGTCTTGATGTGCTGGCCGGTCGGGATGAGCACCTTGCCGCCCAGGTGGCCGCACTTCTTCTCGGAGGCGAGCTGGTCCTCCCAGTGCACGCCCGCGGCACCGGAGGCGATCATGCCCTTCATCAGCTCGAAGGCGTTGAGGACGCCGCCGAAGCCGGCCTCGGCGTCGGCCACGATCGGGGCCAGCCAGTGGATGTCGCCCTTGCCCTCCGACCACTGGATCTGGTCGGCGCGCAGCAGCGCGTTGTTGATCCGGCGGACCACCGCCGGCACCGAGTTGGCCGGGTAGATGCTCTGGTCCGGGTAGGTCTGGCCCGCCAGGTTGGCGTCGCCGGCGACCTGCCAGCCGGACAGGTAGATGGCCTTCAGGCCGGCCTTGACCTGCTGGACGGCCTGGTTGCCGGTGAGCGCGCCGAGGGCGTGGACGTAGTCCTCCTCGTGCAGCAGCTTCCACAGGCGCTCGGCGCCGAGGCGGGCCAGGGTGAACTCCTCCTGGACCGAGCCCCGCAGCCGCACGACGTCCTCGGCGGAGTAGGTCCGCTCGATGCCCTTCCAGCGCGGGTCGGTCTCCCACTGGCGCTGCAGTTCCTCGGCGGCGCCCTTGAGGCGACTGTCAGTCATGTCGGTGCCCTTCTGGTGTCGTCCCCTGGGTGCTTGCGATCGAGTGTGCCCCGAGGTCAGGGCCGGAATGTACTCCCGGGTAGCGAAAGATGTGCAGAAGTTTCTGTACGATGAAGCCGTGGCGACCTTGCGAACAGAAGAACCACTGAACTTGTCGAGTGACGTAGATCTCGTCACCTTCGGGCAGCGGCTGCGTCACCTCCGCCGGGCCCGCGGCCTGACCTTGTCGGACCTGGGCGCCCGGGTCGGCCGGGCCCCGTCCCAGCTGTCCCTGCTGGAGAACGGCCGGCGCGAGCCCAAGCTGTCCCTGCTCCAGTCGCTGGCCGCCGCGCTGGAGGTCCCGGTCGAGGAGCTGCTGCGCCGCCAGCCCCCCAGCCGCCGCGCGCAACTGGAGATCGCGCTGGAGGAGGCCCAGCGCGACCCGCTCTACCAGTCCCTCGGCGTGCCGTACCTCAAGGTCGGCAAGCGCATGCCCAACGACGTCATCGAGCACATCCTCGCCCTGTACGGGGAGCTGAAACGCAGCCGCACCAAGCCGACCGCCAGCCCCGAGGAGGCCCGCAAGGCCAACGCCGAGCTGCGCCGCCAGATGCACGAGCGGGGCAACTACTTCGGCGAGATCGAGCAGGTGGCCGCCCGCACGCTCGGCGCGGTCGGCTACCGGGGCGGCGCGGTCTCCCAGGGCATGCTGATGTCGCTGGTGTCGCACTTCGGCTTCGACCTGCGCTACGTCCAGGACCTGCCGCGTTCGGTACGGTCCATCACCGACCTGCGCAACCGGCGGATCTACCTGGAGCGCGAGCAGCTCGGGATGCACACCCCGCGCACGATCCTGATGCAGACGCTCGGGCACATCGCGCTCGGCCACGACGTGCCGCGCGACTTCGCCGACTTCCTGCGCCAGCGGGTGGAGGCCAACTACTTCGGCGCGGCGACGCTGATGCCCGAGTCGGCCGTGGTGCCCTACCTGCAGGAGGCCAAGGCCGCCCGCGAGCTGTCGGTGGAGGACCTGGCCGACGTGTTCTCGGTGTCGTACGAGATGGCCGCGCACCGGTTCACCAACGTCGCCACCCACCACCTCGGCCTGCAGCTGCACTTCACCAAGAACGACGAGAGCGGCACGATCTACAAGGCGTACGCCAACGACGGGCTGATCTTCCCGCAGGACTCCGACGGCGCGATCGAGGGCCAGCGGATGTGCCGCCAGTGGGCGGGCCGCAACGTGTTCGCCGCGCCCGACCGCTTCTCGGTCTACTACCAGTACACCGACACCCCGAACGGCACCTACTGGTGCCTGTCGCACGTCGACCCGAGCCACGAGCGCGACTTCGCGATCACGCTGGGCGTGCGGTTCGAGGACTCGCGGTGGTTCCGCGGCCGGGAGACCACCAACCGGGTCCGCTCGGCGTGCCCGGACGGCGACTGCTGCCAGCGCCCGCCCGCCGAGCTGGCGCAGCGCTGGGAGGGCATGGCCTGGCCGTCGGCGCGCGCCCACTCGCACGTGCTGTCGGTGCTGCCGCCGGGCGCGTTCCCCGGGGTGGACGAGGCCGACGTGTACGCCTTCCTGGACCGGCACGCGCAGGCGGAGTGACCGCTGTGTTGTGCGGTTGTTAAGTCTTTGGGACGAATGGCTTGGAGCGTTCCCCGCGCTACGTCTTCGCCGGTGGATGTGGGTTTCCTGGAGGGGAGGTTCACCTGCGGAGGGAGTGAGCGTGCTGACTGAGGCCACCCTGTGGATGCGCCGCCGGACGAGTACGGCGGCGGACTGGCCCGTGGAGAAACTCCTGGCGGCCAAGACCGAGCGGGCGGGCCTGGCGCCCGGCGCCGGGCGGATCAGCGTCGTGCTGCCCGCCCGCAACGAGGAGGAGACGGTCGGGACCATCGTCGCGGCCATCCGGCGCGACCTGGTCGAGCGGGCGCCGCTGGTCGACGAGATCGTGGTGGTCGACTCCCGGTCCACCGACCGCACCGCCGAGGTCGCCGCGGCGGCCGGCGCCGACGTGGTGCACCAGGACGCGGTGCTGCCCGACCTGCCGCCGATGGCGGGCAAGGGCGAGGCGCTGTGGAAGTCGCTGGCCGCCACCACCGGCGAGCTGATCGTCTTCGTGGACGCCGACCTGCGGAACTTCTCCTCCCACTTCGTGACCGGGCTGCTGGGACCGCTGCTGACCGACCCCCGCGTCTCCTACGTCAAGGGCTGCTACGACCGTCCGCTGATGACCGGCGGCACCCGGGTGGACGGGGCCGGCGGGCGGGTCACCGAGCTGGTCGCCCGGCCGCTGATCAACCTGCACTGGCCCGCGCTGGCCGGGGTGATCCAGCCGCTGGGCGGCGAGTACGCCGGGCGCCGCTCGCTGCTGGAGCGCCTGCCGTTCGTCACCGGGTACGGCGTGGAGCTGGGCCTGCTGCTGGACGTCTTCCAGGACTCCGGGCTGGACGCGCTGGCCCAGGTGGACCTCGGCGACCGGGTGCACTCCCACCAGTCCACCGAGGCGCTGGCGGCCATGTCCGGCCAGATCCTGCTGACCGCCTGGAGCCGTCTGCAGCGGCACGGGCGGATGCTGCCGCTGGAGCACCCGGGCACCGCCCTGGCCTGGTTCCAGCGCAGCGGCACCGGCCACGACCTGCGCGTCAACGACGTCGGCGTGCAGGAGCGCCCGCCCATGCTGGGCGTCGCGGGCTACGCCGGGACGGGCCGGTCGGTGCTGTCGTAACGGGGGCCGTGGCCGCGTGCCGGCGGCCACGGCCTGTGACCCTCGCCACCGTGTTACCACGGGTAACCCCTTTCGCCGTGCCAGGTGCTACCGTTGGTAACATCAGGTGTTGGAGAAAGGGTCAACAACGATGACGAGCAGCGAGTCGACGCCCTTCTCGCTCGAGCTCAGCGAGGACGTCGCCGAGGTCAAGCAGTGGGTCCACGAGTTCGCGCGGGACGTGGTGCGCCCGGCCGCCGAGGAGTGGGACGAGCGGGAGGAGACCCCCTGGCCCATCATCCAGGAGGCCGCCAAGGTGGGGCTGTACTCCCTGGACTTCATCGCCACCCAGTGGCTGGAGCCGACCGGGCTCGGCATCCCGGTCACCTTCGAGGAGCTGTTCTGGGGTGACGCGGGCATCGCGCTGTCCATCGTGGGCACCGGCCTGGCCGCCGCCTCGGTGGCCGCGGTCGGCACCGACGAGCAGGTCATGGAGTGGGTGCCGCAGATGTACGGCACCGCCGACGACGTCAAGCTGGGCGCGTTCTGCGCCTCCGAGCCCGACGCGGGCAGCGACGTCGGCTCCATCCGCACCCGCGCGGTCTACGACGAGGCCACCGACGAGTGGGTGATCAACGGCACCAAGACCTGGGCGACCAACGGCGGCATCGCCGACGTCCACGTGGTGGTCGCCTCCGTGTACCCCGAGCTGGGCAGCCGCGGCCAGGCCAGCTTCATCATCCCGCCCAACACCCCCGGCCTGAAGCAGGGCCAGAAGTTCAAGAAGCACGGCATCCGGGCCTCGCACACCGCCGAGGTCATCCTCGACAACGTGCGCATCCCCAGCCGCCTCATCGTCGGCGGCAAGGAGAAGTTCGACGAGCGCATCGCCCGGGTCCGCGAGGGCAAGCGCGCCAAGGCCCAGGCCGCCCTGAAGACCTTCGAGACCACCCGGCCCAGCGTCGGCGCCATGGCGCTCGGGGTGGGCCGCGCGGCCTACGAGTACGCCCTGCAGTACGCCCAGGAGCGCGAGCAGTTCGGCCGCAAGATCGGCGACTTCCAGGCCATCGCGTTCAAGCTGGCCGAGATGAAGACCCAGCTCGACGCCGCCCGGCTGATGGTGTGGCGCGCCGCCTGGATGGCCCGCAACGGCAAGGACTTCGACAACGCCGAGGGCTCGATGGCCAAGCTGTTCGCCAGCGAGATGTCGGTGCGGGTCACCGAGGAGGCCATCCAGATCCTCGGCGGCAACGGCTACACCCGGGACTACCCGGTGGAGCGGATGCACCGCGACTCCAAGATCTTCACCATCTTCGAGGGCACCAGCGAGATCCAGCGCCTGGTCATCGGGCGCGCGGTGACCGGCCTGCCGGTCCGCTGACCCCGCCCTGCGACGACAGGGAAGCACAGCCGCACGCGGGTCCGGTGACCCGTCCTCCCCTTCTCGATCCCGGCACTCCGGGACGGGGAGCCGGACGGGGCGCCGGGCCGCGGCGGCTCACCGGAAGCGTTCTCATGCCGAGCCGATCGCAACGTGGAGCGGCTGATGTCCACACGTGACCCCGACCGGCGGCGCGCTCTGCTGGAGGCCGCCGACCGGGTCATCAAGCGGGAGGGGCCGGGCGCGTCGATGGCCGCGATCGCCGCCGAGGCGGGGATCAGCAAGCCGATCCTGTACCGCCACTTCGGCGACAAGTCCGGTCTCTACCAGGCGCTCGCCGAACGGCACACCCGCGCGCTCATCGACTCGATCCAGGCGGAGTTCTCCGGCTTCGGCTCGATCCGCGACCGTACCCGCACCACCATCGACACGTACCTGTCGCTGATCTTCCAGAACCCGCAGCTCTACCGGTTCCTGATGCACCGGGCCAGCGCGGAGGACGCCGCCACCCACAGCGCGATGAGCACGATGATCCGCGGGCTCAGCCAGGAACTGGCGAAGGTCATGATGGCCGAGGCCGAACTGGTCGAACCCACGCGCGCGTACGTGTGGGCGCACGCGGTGATCGGCATGGTCCAGACCGCCGGGGACTGGTGGCTGGATCACCCGGAGGTCCCCCGGGAGGACGTGGTGGACTCCCTGGCCGACCTCATCCTGGGCGGCCTGCCCGCCGCCGCCGACAACCGCGTGGGCGCCCTCTTCCGGGACTGACCACGTCGGGGACCTCAACCGCCGCGCCGCCCCGCTGGGTCTGCGCTCACCGATGCCCGTTCAGGCTCGTGGGCCCCATGTGCAGGTGCCCTCGGCGCCCCGGGGAGGTCAGGGGGACGGTGAGGGCTCGGGGAAGGCGTGGCCGGTGGCGGCGCGGGCGTAGGAGAGCAGGGCCGCGATGACCTCCTGCCGGGAGCGGCGCCCGGCCAGCACGTCCATCTGGTAGCCGTCCTCCAGGGCCACGAAGTTGGCGGCGACCAGCCGTGCCGGGTCGGCCAGCGCGAAGTGGCCCTGGGACTGGCCGAGGATCAGGACGCCCTGGTAGACGGCGATCTGCCGCTCGGTGAGGGCGCTGTCGAGCGCGGCGGCCTTCGGGTCGCGCAGGGTGCGGGGCCAGTACTCGAACAGCAGCCGGGGCAGCCGGTCGCGCGGCCCGGTGGCCACCCCGGCGGCGATGCAGGCCCGCAGGCGGTCCCGGGCGTCGGCGTGCCGCTCGGCCGCGGCCTCCCTGTCCCCGCAGAACCGCTCGATGGCCTGCTGGAACGTCTCGTCCATCAGCGCGTCGAGGTCCTCGTAGTAGTACAGGACCGCCGCCGGGGTGACCCCGGCCTCCTCGGCCACGTCGCGCAGCCGCAGCCCCTCCAGCCCCCGGTTGAGCAGGGCCCGTTCGGCGGCCTCGCTGAGCTGGGCCCGCCGGGCCTGCTGGTCCCTGCGCCGTGCCACGGTGTGCCCGCCTCCTTCCGCTGAACAGCACCCAAAAGATACACGGCCAGGTCTTGACGTCCGCCAAGGACTTTTCTTAAATCCTCGTTTAATGAATGAGGAGGTCGCCATGACCACAGACGCCGTCGGGGCCGCACGGGAGCCGACCGGTCCGCCGCCCACCGGCAAGGGACTGCGGGGCGACGCGGTGGGGCTGCTCGCCACGGTCACCCTCGGGCTCGCGTCCGTCGCGCCCGCCTACAGCATCGCCGTCACGCTCGGTCTGGTGACGCTGGTCGTCGGCGACCTCGCCCCGGCGGCCCTGCTGCTCGGGTTCGTCCCGGTCCTGCTCACCGCGTTCGCGTTCCGGGAGCTGAACCGCGAGATGCCCGACTGCGGCACCACCTTCGTGTGGAACACCAGGGCCTTCGGTCCGGCCGCGGGCTGGCTGGCCGGCGGCTGGACCGTCGTCGTCGCCACGGTCATCGCGATGACCGCGCTGGCCCGGGTCGGCGCCTCCGCCCTCCTGGACGTCCTCGGCCTCGACACGGCGGCGGGCAGCACCCCGGTCGTCACCGCCGTCGCCGTGCTGCTGATCGCGCTGACCGCCGCGGTCGCCTACCGGGGCGTCCAGCTCGCCGCGCTCGTGCAGTACGCGATGCTCGGGCTCCAGCTCGTCGCGCTGCTGGCCTTCGGGGTCGCGGCGCTCGCCCGCGACGGGGCGGCCACGCCGTCCCTGGCCTGGCTGGACCCGTTCGCCTTCGGCGGCCCGGGGCCCTTCGCCGAGGCGGTGCTGCTGTGCCTGTACATCTACTGGGGCTGGGACGCCCTCATCACGTTCAACGAGGAGACGGTCGACAGCGGGCGCACGCCGGGTCGCGCGGCGGTGATCTCGACCGTGGTGCTGCTGGTCACGTACGTGTTCACCGCGTTCGCCGCCATCTCCTACGCGGGGACGGGCGGCACCGGGTCCGGCCTCGGGAACGCCGACGTCGCCGCCGACGTCCTCAGCGGGCTCGCGCCCGCCGTGCTCGGGGAGGGCCTGGCCAAGGTCGTCGGCCTCGCCATCGGGATCTCGGCCGTCGGCGCGCTGCTGACCTGCACCGTCTCCAGTCCGCGCACCGCCCTGTCGATGAGCGTCCACGGCGCGCTGCCCGCCGCGTTCGGCCGGGTGCACCCCCGGTTCCGCACGCCCGCGTTCGGCACCGTGTTCTGCGCGGCGACCGCCGCCGTCGTGCTGACCCTGCTGACGCTGGTGTCGGCGGACTTCCTCGGCGACGCGGTCCTGTCGATCGGGCTGCTGATCGCCTTCTACTACGGCGTCACCGGCTTCGCCTGCGCCTGGTACTTCCGTCGGCACCTGCGCCGGTCACCGCGCGACCTGCTGGTCAAGGGCGTCATGCCGGTCGCGGGCGGGCTCATGATGCTGGCGGCGTTCCTCCGCAGCGCCTACGACATGCTCGACCCGGCGTACGGCTCCACGTCGCTGGGCGGCGTCGGAGGGGTGTTCCTCCTCGGCTTCGGCTCGATCGTGCTCGGCGCGGTCATGACCCTCGTCGTCCGGTTCCGTCATCGCACCTTCTTTCGGGACGGCCGGAAGTCGGTCGCCTCACTGTCCGTCACGGAGATCTGAATCCCATGCGCACCCTCGCCATCGCCGCCGTCCAGACCACGCCCGTGCCGCACGACCTGGACGCCACCTGGGAACGCTTCGCCGACCGGGTGCGAACGGTCCGCGACACCTTCCCCCACGTGCAGCTCGTCGTGGTGCCCGAACTGATGCTCGCCGCCGAGGCGCCGCTCCTCCAGGCCCGTCCCGAGTGGATGCGCGAGGCCGCGGTCACCGTGCCGGGCCCGCTGACCGACCGCGTCGGCGCGCTCGCCCGCGAGACCGGGCTGTGGCTGATCCCCGGCAGCCTGTACGAGCAGGCCGACGACGGGCGTACCTACAACACCGCCCTGGCCGTCTCCCCGGACGGCGACATCGTGGCCCGCTACCGCAAGGTGTTCCCCTGGCAGCCGTACGAGCGGACCGATCCCGGTGACACGTTCGTCGTCTTCGACCTGCCCGGAATCGGCCGCGCGGGACTGGCCATCTGCTACGACGGCTCGTTCCCGGAGACCGTGCGGCAACTCGCCTGGCTCGGCGCGGAGGTCGTCCTCCAGCCGACCCTCACCACCACCCGCGACCGGGAGATGGAACTGGTCTGCGCGCGCGCCAACGCGTGGACCAACCAGGTCTACGTCGTCAACGTCAACGCCGCGGACCCCGCCGGGGTGGGCGTCAGCACGGTCGTGGACCCCGAAGGGATCGTCCGGCAGCAGGCCGGCCACGGAGAGGAGGTCCTGGTGGACGTCCTGGACCTCGACGCCGTCACCCGCGTCCGCACCTACGGCTCCACCGGCCTCAACCGCCCCTGGGCCCAGCTCGCCCGCCACGGCTCCGCCGTCACGCTCCCCATGTACGGCGGTGCCTTCCAGCCGCCCTCATGGGCCTGACCACGGCGACGGCGTCGCCGATGCTCGTGGACCTCCCGCAGGAGTACGTGGTGGGGCGGCCCGACCCCCGGTTTCCGGGCGGGTGCGCTGCGCGCCGGAGTGGGACGGTGCATGATCGGTTTGTCATCCGGTGACAGTGCGGGGGCCGCCGCGGGACGCCGGATGCACGTGGGCTGACAAGGAGCGTTCCCATGCTGAGCCGAGCGCCGCGGAGCGGCCGATGACCATGCGCGACCCCGACCGGCGGCGTGCCCTGCTGGAGGCCGCCGACCAGGTGATCCGGCGGGAGGGGCCGGGTGCGTCGATGGCGGAGATCGCCGCGGAGGCGGGGATCAGCAAGCCGATCCTGTACCGCCATTTCGGTGACAAGTCCGGCCTTTACCAGGCGCTCGCCGAACGGCACACCCGGCGGCTGGTCGAGTCCATCCAGGCCGAGTTCTCCAAGACCGGCTCCGTTCGCGACCGGACGCGCAGCACGATCGACACCTATCTGTCCATGATCTTCCAGAATCCGCAGCTCTATCGGTTCCTGATGCATCGGGCGAGTGCCGAGGACGCGGCGACGCACAGTGCGATGAGCACGATGATCCGCGGGCTCGGCCAGGAACTGGCGAAGGTCATGATGGCCGAGGCCGAGCTGGTGCATCCCACGCGGGCGTATGTGTGGGCGCACGCGGTGATCGGCATGGTCCAGACCGCCGGGGACTGGTGGCTGGACCATCCGCAGGTGCCCCGGGAGGACGTGGTGGACTCCCTGGCCGACCTCATCCTCGGTGGCCTGCCCGCCGCCGCCGACAACCGCGCCGGCATTCTCTTCCAGGACTGACGACGACCACGTCCTTATGTGTCGTTTTCCGCTGTTTCCGGTGAATGCCGCCGTAAGGTCGGTCCGGCTCGGGGGACACGGCATTCTCATGAACGGACGGGAAATGAGAAGAACTTTCAGGATCGCGCTCGTCGGGTGCGTCGCGGCGGGATCCGTGGGACTGTTCGTCCCCCCGGCGGGAGCGGCGGAGCCGGGATGGCGGGTCACCCACAGGTTCGCGGGCCGCCTCAACGTCGTGTCCGTCGCGGCCACGTCGCCCAAGGACGCCTGGGCCGTCATGACCGCCCGCTCGGGCGGCGGCGGGTCCGCGCTGCTCCGCTGGAACGGGAAGACCTGGGCCAGGCAGAAGCTCCCGAGCGCCTACGCCCAGGCCTCCCTGCGGAAGGTCGAGGCGACCTCGCCCACCAACGTCTGGCTGTACGGGGAGGGCAGGAACCACCGCGGCCTCCTGGCCCGCTGGGACGGCCGGGCCTGGAAGACGGTGTCCGCCCCGACGATCGCGGGGATCCCGCTGGGCTCCCTGCTCGTCCGGGGCCCCAAGAACGTGTGGTGCTTCTTCGTCGACGGCCGCGCCGCCCACTACGACGGCACCCGGTGGCGGACGAGGTACAGCGGTGTCGCGGCCTACGACTCGGCGGCCAGCGGCGGAACGGTCTGGGTCGTCGGAAGCGACATCGAGGGGGTCCGCCCGCGCATCGCCGTCTGGAACAACGGCGCGTGGAAGGAGGTCTACAAGCCCGACCTCCGGGGCCTGGCCAGCGGAGTCACCATCGCCGCCGCCGGGCGGCCCAGGGCGGTCGGCTACCTCCGCACCTCGGACGACTCCTGGCAGAGCGTGCTGTACTCCTGGGACGGCAAGGCCTGGAGGGTCGTCCGCGGTCCCCGTGGCCCCCTGTTCGACAAGGTCGCCCTCGACGGGTCCGGTGGCCTGTGGGCGACCTCGTGGGCGGGCGGCGTCTACCGCCACACCGGCGGCACGTGGCGCCGTGCCCCCATCAAGGGAGCGGGCCCCGGCACGAGCCCCCTGCACCTGGTCGACCTCACCCGCATCCCCGGCACCCGGTCCTCGGTCTGGGCCGTCGGAGGCCACCAGGGGTCCAAGTTCATCACCGACGCCCTCGTCTTCAAGCACGGCCGCTGACCTCTCGCCGAGGGCGCGTCCCGCAGCCGACCGGGACGCGCCCTCAGGAGAAGGGCCACGCTCGTTCGTTCGGCCGCCGCCGAAATGTCGTCACGCCACGATCGAGGCATGGACTCGATGCACTCTCCCGGCGGCCCGGCGAGCTTCGCCGCGCTGCACCAGGCCGGTGACCCGCTGGTCCTGCCGAACGCCTGGGACGCGGCGTCCGCGGCGGCCCTGGTGACGGCGGGCTTCCCCGCGATCGGCACCACGAGCCTGGGCGTGGCGGCCCAGCACGGGCTGCCCGACGCGTCCCGCGCGCTCCGCGACCTCACCCACCGGCTCGCGGACCTGCTCGGGCGTCTGCCGTGTGCGGTCTCGGCCGACATCGCGGACGGCTTCGCCGACGAGCCGTCCGCCGTCGCCGAGTACGCGGCCTCCCTGGACGTGGACGGCGTCAACGTCGAGGACTGCACCGGGGGACGGCTGGTCCCGCCTCAGGTCCACGCCGCCAAGGTCAGCGCGATCAAGGAGCGGCGCCCCGACCTGTTCGTCAACGCCCGCGTCGACACCTTCTGGACCGGGCAGGACGCCACCGTGCCCGCGACCGTCGAACGGGCCCTGCGCTATGTCGCGGCGGGCGCGGACGGTGTCTTCGTGCCCGGACGGCTGAGCGGCGCGCAGATCCGGGAGATCACCTCGGCGGTGCCGGTGCCCGTGAACGTGCTCGCCTCGCCGGACCACACGGTCCCCGACCTGGCGCGGCTCGGCGTCCGGCGGGTCAGCTGCGGATCGCTGCTGTACCGCGCGGCGCTCGACCGGGCGGTGGAGGTGGCGACGCGCCTGCGCGACGGCGACCCGGCGCCGCCCGCGACCTCCTACGCCGCCGTCGACGAACGCACCGTCCGCCACTTCCTCGTGCCCGGCCGGAGCCCCGTGGAGACCACCGCGCGCGGGCGGCTCAGGTCCGGCGGTCCCGGGTGGGAGCCCCCCGTCACCTGACGGCTACATCCGACGGCGCCCGGCCGCGCCGAGACTGGACGTATGCCCCCCTGACCAGCGAAGACCGGGCCGCCTACCCCCAAGGAGGACCAGATGAAGTACGCGAAGTCGCTGGTGGCGGTGGTCGTCGCCGTGGGCTACGCCGTCCAGGCCGCCATCACCGACGAGTCCGTGACCGCGTCCGAGTGGATCGGGATCGCGCTGGCGGTGCTCACCGCGCTGGGCGTGTACGCCGTCCCGAACCGGGTCCCGGCCGCCGCCGACGAGGTGCCGGGCTACCGCCGGTAGCCGCCGCCACGCTCCTGCGGGCACGGCGTGCCCACGGACACGACGAGCACCCCACCTCCCAGGGCCAGGGTGGGGTGCTTTCTCGCGCCGCAGCCTCTATCGCGGGCCGGTCAGCCGGTGTGCGGGCGGTAGGCGCGGGCGGCGGCCTCGATGTGGTCCTTGGCCGCGCGGCGGGCGGTCCCGGCGTCCCCGGCGCGGATCGCGGCGACGATCGCGCGGTGCTGGTCGGTGATCGCGCAGGCCCACTCGGGATCGTCCAGGTTGGCCACGGTCGTGACGGCGATCCGGTCCCACACGCGGTGCAGGGCGTCCTCCAGGAAGGGGTTGCCCGCGGCCGTCCCGATGGCCCGGTGCAGGACCAGGTTGGCGCGCGCGGCGGCGCGGGCGTCGTGGGCCTCGACCGCCGTCCGGACGTGGTCGACGGCCTGGTCGAGCGCGTCGATCTCGGCCGGTGCGAGCAGCCCCCGGGCCTGCCGCCCGGCGGCCAGTTCGGCGGCCAGCGCCTCCAGGTCGGCGCGCAGCACGAACAGGTGCCCGGCGTCCTCGGGGGTCAGCGCCGCGACGGCGACCCCCCGCGCGGCCGGGACGACCAGGCCCTCGGTGAGGAGCCTGCCGAGCGCCTCGCGTACGGGCGTGCGGCTCACCCCCAGGTCCGCGGCCAGAGCCGCCTCGGTCAGCCGCTGGCCGGGGGCGTATTCGCCTTCGGAGAACCGGTGCCGCAGGGCCGCGTACACCGCCTGCGCACTGCCGGTCGGGGATTCGGGAGCACGGGCCACGGGGGCAGCATACATTGCATGCCATTCGGTGAGGGGCCGGGCGGGGGGGGGGG
>DATADI010000572.1:0-19700 GCA_036258615.1 Thermomonospora sp.
TCGGGCGTGAGGGGCCGGGGCGTTTCTCGCGTCGCTCAGGACACCAGCCAGGTGCGGCCCTCGTCGCGCAGGCGGCGGACCAGGGCGTTGGAGCCCTCCGACTTGGCGTACCGGCGTTCCTCGTCGGTGATGGGGACGAGCCAGAGCCAGCGCACCGGGTCGCCGCCGAAGACGAAGCCGGTGAGGTCGGGGGCGGGCGGGCCGTTCAGGCGGCTGGGGTCGTCCAGGAGCAGGACGCCCGACCACGGGCCGTCCGCACGGCCGGGCGGGTTCAGCGGGAAGGTCGCGGGCTCGTGGTACCACTTGACCACGTCGCCCGGCGCGAACCACGTCACCGAACGCCACGGGTACTGGGCCAGCCACGGGAAGACGCTCCCGACGCGCTGACTCGGCAACGTGGTCGCCACCGCCAGCTCGATCCGCGCGTAGGGGGAGACCTCGTCCTCGTACAGCTCCACCGTCGGCATGCGCTGGCAGCTCATCCCCAGGGTGCTCAGCACGGAGAACTCACGGCCGGTGCGCGCCGGGCGTTCCGACACGCTCACCACGGGGACGGCGGCGTTGCGGCCTCCGCCGGGGGCGCGGAACTGGCGGCCGACGTCATGCCAGTAGTGCCCGCCCGGCCCGAGCCGGTTGAGCAGGTGCCCCAGCGCGGACTGCTGGAACTCGGCCCAGGAGCCCTCCGCGCGGGTCCACTCCCAGAACGTGCGCGCCCGCTCGATCCGGGCGGTGAACTCCGCGATCTCCTCGTCCAGGGGGAACGCGAAGGGGCTCTGGGCGTTCACGTCGCGGCTGTAACCGGGGATGCCCCGGTTCATGTCCGACCAGGCGGGGATCACGCACAGCGGCTTCCCGGCCTCCAGCACCGCCGCCCCGTCGCCCTCCTCGAACCAGACGACCTCCAGGGCCGCCGGGTCCAGGGCCGTCCTGCCCTCGGGGTGCCGGGTGCGGGTGGCGGGCATCACCGGGGCCAGCCCCGCGTCGAGGCGGGCGGTGTCCAGGCCGGGCGGGGCGGGCTGGTGGTTGGCGATCCACACCGCGCCGATCACCCCGTCGTGCGGGTCGCGCAGGTAGGCGGCGGTGGTGACGCCGTCGGTCTCCACGGTGACCCGGCGGCTGCCGTACGGGCTGGTGTCCGTGAGCAGGACGGTGGCCGTGTCCTGCCGTGACGGTGTCCCGATCCGTGCGGAACCCGAGCCTCTACGCAAAACCGCCATGATCGGCACTGTAACGGGCCGGCCGGGCGGCGCGCACGGCGAAGGCACACACCGGGGTTTGCCACACTGGAGGGACCATGTCCTCCACCACGAGCACCCCCGAGGCGGGCCGTCCCCGGCCGGGCGCGCTGACCTTCGTGGCGCCGCGCCGCGCCAAGCCGCCGCGCCACCTGGCCGACCTGACCGCCGCCGAACGCCGGCAGGCGGTGGCCGACCTCGGCGAGAAGCCCTTCCGCGCCGACCAGCTGTCGCGGCACTACTTCGCCCGGCTGACCGACGACCCGGCGGCGATGACCGACCTCCCGGCCGCCACCCGGGACCGGCTCGTGGCGGAGCTGCTGCCCCCGCTGCTCGACCCGGTGCGCACCCTCGACTGCGACGGCGGCCGGACCCGCAAGACGGTGTGGCGGGCGTTCGACGGCACGCTGTTCGAGTCGGTGCTGATGCGCTACCCCGACCGGGTGACCATGTGCGTGTCCTCGCAGGCCGGGTGCGGTATGAACTGCCCGTTCTGCGCGACCGGCCAGGCGGGGCTGACCCGCAACCTGTCCACCGCCGAGATCGTCGAGCAGGTCGCGGCCGGCGCGCGGGCGCTGGCCCGGGAACAGGTCGCCGGTGGCCCCGGGCGGGTCTCCAACATCGTCTTCATGGGCATGGGCGAGCCGCTGGCCAACTACAAGGCCGTGCTCGGGGCGGTCCGCCGCATCACCGACCCGTCCCCGCAGGGGCTGGGCATCTCCCAGCGCGCCGTGACCGTCTCCACGGTCGGCCTGGTCCCGGCGATCGAGAAGCTCGCCGCCGAGGGCCTGTCGGTGCGGCTGGCGGTGTCCCTGCACGCCCCCGACGACGAGCTGCGCGACGAGCTGGTGCCGATCAACACCCGCTGGAAGGTCCGCGAGGTGCTGGACGCGGCCTGGGCGTACGCCGACCGCACCGGCCGCCGGGTGTCGATCGAGTACGCCATGATCAAGGACGTCAACGACCAGGCCTGGCGGGCGGATCTTCTCGGCAGGCTCTTGAAAGGTCACCTCGTTCACGTCAATCTGATCCCGTTGAACCCGACACCGGGCTCGAAGTGGACGGCCTCGCGGCCCGCCGACGAGCGGGAGTTCGTGGCCCGGCTGGAGGCCCACGGCGTCCCGGTGACCGTGCGTGACACGCGGGGAAGGGAGATCGACGGCGCCTGCGGGCAGCTGGCCGCCGCCACGAGGTAGAGGGGGTGCCATGCCGCGCTTCCCGGTCGTGCTGCGCGGATACGACTGCGCCCAGGTGGACGCCCTGACCGCCCGGATCGACCGCGCCCTGCGCGACGGCTCCGGCGGCCTGACCGCCGACGACGTGCTGCGCAGCCGGTTCGCCGTGGTGCTGCGCGGCTACGACCAGGCGGCGGTGGACCGGTTCCTGTACGCCTGTATCGACCAGCTCCGCGCCCGTGCGCCGCGCCCCGCCCCGCGCTCGCGCGTGGACGCCGGGCGGCTGATCGCCTGGATCGAGAACGTGCGGTTCAGCGGCGCGGGCGCCCGGTCCGGGTACGACGTCCGCGAGGTGGACGCCTTCCTCGACCGGGTGGTCGCCGGGCTGCGCGGCCTCGCCCCGCCGCTGACCGCCCGGGACGTGCGGACCGGGGCGTTCCGCCGGGTCCGCCTGGGTCCGGGGTACGACGAGGGCGAGGTCAGGCACTTCCTGGCCCGGCTCGCCGACGTCCTGGAGGGATCACCGGCCCGCTAGGTTTTGGCGGCAGGTCATCCACAGATGCTTAAAGGGTCTGGTCAACGGGCCCGGCTCGGGAGACGCTACGAGCATGGACTGGATCGTCACCGAGCGTCAACGGCTGCACCACCTGTTCGGCGTCTATCTCGCTCCCGAGGTCAGCGCGGCGATCGTGCCGCTGGCCAGGCCCGCGCTGCGGCTCGGCGGCGAGGGCAAGGCCGTCCGCTTCGGCGGCCGGCCGATGCTGCCGCCCTCGGCCGACTGGCCCCGCTGGGCGGGCCGCCCCCTCGACTTCCTGGCCCTGGTCGACTTCGGCGAGCTGTCGGCGGTGCTCCGCCAGCCGGGGGTCCCCCAGGAGGGCCAGGCCGCGTTCTACTACGCCAGCGGCGCCCCCCGGCCCTGGGGCGCGAGCCCCGAGGAGCGCGACGGCTGGCGGGTCTACACCGGTGAGCTGGTGGAGACCGACCCGCCCCCCGGCGTGACGACCAGCCCGCCCCGCACGCTCGGCGCGGCCCCGTTCCTGTCGCTGCCCGCCCCGCAGGAGCCGGTCCTGCAGCGCGTCGAGGCCGGGTACGACGGCATCCTCCCGGTGTACGAGCAGCTGTACGCCGCCTGGCTGCACCATCTGTGGCCCGACGACCCCGTCCACCAGATCGGCGGCTGGCCCGTCATCGTCCAGCGCCCCGTCCCCGCCGAGGACCGTGCGGCCGCCCCCGCGCTCCCGGCGCCGCCCGTCGGTCCCGGCGACTGGTGCCACCTCCTGCAGCTCGACTCCGACGACCGGGTCGGCTGGCACTGGGGCGATCCCGGCCGTGTCTTCTTCTGCCACCGCGCCTCCGCCCCGCTGGAGGACACCTGGCTCATCCTCCAGGCCCAGTGACCTCCCCGGCCCTCCGGAGGCGGGTCCGGGGGCGACCTGTGGTGTGATGGCGCGGTGAGCCGTGCCGTGGAGGAGAGGAACCGCCGGATGCTCCGGGCGCGGGACGCCATGGACCGCGCCTACGCACAGCCGCTGGACGTCCCGGCGCTGGCCCGGATCGCGCATGTGTCGGAGGCGCACTTCACACGTGTCTTCCGGGCCACGTTCGGTGAGACGCCCCACCGTTACCTGCAGCGCCGCCGTGTCGAACGCGCGATGTTCCTGCTGCGGGAGACCGACCGCAGCGTGACCGACATCTGCTTCCAGGTCGGTTTCGGCAGCCTGGGCACCTTCAGCCGCACCTTCCGCGCCATCGTCGGCCGGTCGCCGAGGGCGTACCGCAAGGAGGCGGGGGCGGCGGCGGACGTCCCGACGTGCTTCACGATGGCGTGGACGCGGCCGGTCGGCTGACGGTCCGCGCCGCCTCGGAAGAGCGGTTTCGGAGAAGTTCCGCGCCGGGCCCGCTCGGTAGCGTGACGGCCATGTTGAACGGCATCACGCATTCGCAGATCTTCGTCCTCGACCAGGAAGAGGCGCTGGACTTCTATGTCGGCAAGCTCGGCCTGGAGGTCAGCGGCGACGTCGACATGGGATACATGCGCTGGCTGACCGTCAGCGTCCCCGGCGACCCCGACCGGCACGTCCTGCTGGAGAAGCCCGGCGGCCCGATGATGTCCGAGGAGACCGCCGAGCAGGTCCGCGAACTGGTCACCAAGGGCGCGATGGGCGGTCAGCTGATCTTCAGCACGGACAACTGCCGCAAGACGTACGAGACGCTGCTGGCCCGGGGCGTCGAGTTCACCGAGGAGCCCACCGAGCGCCCCTACGGGATCGACTGCGCCCTCCGCGACCCCTTCGGCAACCACATCCGCATCACCGAGGCGAAGTCCTAGGGCCCGCAGCGCACCTCCTGCCCCGGCACCCAGTCGCCGAGCCGGGTCTCACCTGGGGTGACGGGACAGGAGGGTGTGGCCCACGGCCAGCGCGGTGGACCACAGGAGCAGGTGAAGGGCCAGGGAGGGTGTCTCGGCGGTGAGAGCGTTCGGGCCGTCGTGGGCGGCGCGGACCCACTGCGTCATGGGGGCCGACAGCCAGGACACGGGGCTGAAGCTCACCAGCAGGACGGCGACGTTGGCGGCCAGCAGCGTCAGCAGGGAGACGCCCGGGGCGGGGATGCGGGCACGGGTCGTGTAGGCCCCCAGGAGCGTGGCTCCCAGCGCCGCCAGGACCAGCAGGAGCACTCCGGCGGCCAGCGCGGCCGGGCCGACGCCGGTGGCGACGGCCTTGGCGAGCGGCAGCGCCATGGCCAGGGCGCCGAGGCCCAGGTTGACCACGAAGGACGCGACGAGACCGGCGGCGGTGGGGATCAGGGGGTGGCGGGCCGCCGTCGCGGAGAGGGCCTGCTGTTCGTCGGGCTGCGTGTCCGGGAGCGCACGGGCGACCCAGGCCCAGATGGGGAACAGCATCGCGGGGACGTCACCGAGGGCCCCGGTGGCCAGGTCGGCGCCGCCGGAGCCACTGAGGCCCGGCAGCAGGACCACGCAGATGATCAGCAGGACGACGATCAGCGGCGGAAGGACGCGCAGCGAGCGGACGTAGGCGCGCAGCCCGAAGACGACCAGCGCTTTCACGCGTCCCGCCGGGTGTCCAGGCGCCGGACGGCGTGACCGGCGGCGCGCAGTTCGGCGGTCACGGCCTCGGCGTCCGTCGTGCGGACGGTCACCTCCAGCACCGTCCACCCGTCCGCTTCGGCCGCCGAGGGGCGCGCCGCGGACGGGAGCGGGGTGACGGTGCCGTTCTTGACGTGGACGCGCTGGACGGCGGGCAGGTGCTCGATGTGGCGCTGGTGGTCGCTGACGATGATCGTGGAGCCCTCGGAGGCCAGGTCGGTGACCAGGGCGGGCAGCGCGTCGCGGGTGGTGGCGTCCAGCCCGGCGAACGGTTCGTCCAGGACGAGCAGCCCGGGGTGCGCCAGCAGGGCCTGGGCCAGGCCGACCTTCTGCGCGCTGCCCTTGGACAGCTCCGGCAGGCGGACGTCCAGCAGGTGATCCAGGGCGAGGCGTTCGGTCCACGGGCGGGCGGCGGAGGCGGGCAGCCCCCGGACGGCGGCCATGTGGGCGAGGTACGCGCCGACGGTGAACGGCTGGTCGGCCGGGAAGCGTTCCGGGGCGTACCCGACGCGGGCGGGACGGCCGGTGACGGTGCCCCGGCGGGGGACCCGCAGCCCGGCGACGAGCCGCAGCAGGGTGCTCTTGCCGGCGCCGTTGCGGCCGGTGACCTCGGTGACCCCGCCGGACGGGAGGGTGAGCGCCACGTCCCGGAGGATCCACGGGCCCGTCCGGCGGTAGCGGAAGGCGACGTCCTGGAGGCGCATAGGGTACGGAAGGTAGTGATCACAACGTAAGGCTGGTGTTAACCCGGGAGGGACCGAACGGTGAGCGACTCCGGGAAGGCGTGCGTCTTCTGCGAGATCGTCAAGGGGGACCGGCCGGCGCACGTGGTGCTGGAGTCCGACGGCCTGCTGGCGTTCCTGGACACCAGGCCGCTGTTCAAGGGGCACACGCTGCTGGTGCCGAAGGAGCACCACGAGACGCTGACCGACCTGCCCGAGGAGCGGGTCGGGCCGCTGTTCCTGGAGGCGCGGCGGCTGGCGGGGGCGATGGAGAGCGGGCTGGCGGCGGCCGGGTCGTTCGTGGCGATGAACAACCGGATCAGCCAGAGCGTGCCGCACCTGCACGTCCACGTCGTGCCGCGCAACCGCAAGGACGGGCTGCGCGGCTTCTTCTGGCCGCGCACCAGGTACGCCTCCGACGAGGAGGCCGCCGGGTACGCGGCGCGGCTACGCGACGCGCTGGATCAGCGGGTGCCCCAGGAGTAGGTCTGCTTGCGGAGCTTGAGGTAGACGAAGCTCTCCGTGGTCAGGACGCCCGGCACGCCGCGGATGCGGCCGAGCAGCTCCAGCAGCTGCTCGTCGCTCTCGCAGACCAGCTCGACCAGGATGTCGAAGGACCCGGCGGTGATCACGACGTAGTCGATCTCCTCCACCGCGGCCAGCTCGTCGGCGACCTTCTCCAGGTCGCCCTCGCACTTGATGCCGATCATCATCTGCCGGGAGAAGCCCAGCATCAGCGGGTCGGTGACCCCGACGATCTGCATGACCCCGGTGTCCAGCAGCTTCTGCACCCGCTGCCGGACGGCCGCCTCCGACAGCCCCACCGCCTTGCCGATCGCCGCGTACGAGCGGCGGCCGTCGGCCTGGAGCTGCTCGATGATCCGCTTGGAGATCTCGTCCAGCGGCACGCCGCGCGGGCCGGGGGCGGACGGCCGCTGCCGCTGCGGGGGGACGTCCGTCATCGGCTGCTCCTCGTTCGGATGGGCGGCTGCGCACCAGGGTAGGGCCGGGGCGACGCCGCCGTCAGATCGGACACCCGTTCCCCGACGCTGCGACATCATGCCACCAGTGGGGTTCTTGTCAAGGGAATCCGTCGTGAAACTCGATCGTAACAACGGAATCACTTGTCAGGCCGGGTTATCCTCTGCCAAGGTCGGTGCGACGCAGGACACATTCCGCCCGGCGGCGCGCCGAGGCACCGCCCCAGCGCACGGCCGGGGCCGAAGGACGACGGAGGTCGAAGGTGACCAGCGACAGGACACGACTGCGGAACTTCGTGGGCGGGGAGTACGTCGACGCGAAGGACGGCCGTACCTCGGAGGTGATCGACCCCAGCACCGGCCGGGCCTACGCCGAGGCCCCGGTGTCCGGCGCCGCCGACATCGACGCCGCCGTACGGGCCGCCGAGGAGGCGTTCCCGGCCTGGCGCGACGCGACCCCCAAGGAGCGCAGCCTGGCGCTGCTGCGGATCGCCGACGCCGTCGAGGCCCGCGCGCAGGAGCTGGTCGAGGTCGAGTGCCGCAACACCGGCAAGCCGATCCAGCTCACGGCGGACGAGGAGATCCCGCCGATGGTCGACAACATCCGGTTCTTCGCCGGGGCCGCGCGGGTGCTGGAGGGCAGGTCGTCCGGCGAGTACATGGAGGACCACACCTCCACCATCCGCCGGGAGCCGATCGGGGTCTGCGCCCAGGTCGCGCCGTGGAACTACCCGATGATGATGGCGGTGTGGAAGTTCGCCCCGGCGCTGGCCGCGGGCAACACCGTGGTGCTCAAGCCGTCCGACACCACGCCCGCCTCGACGCTGCTGCTGGCGGAGATCGCCGCCGAGTTCCTGCCGCCGGGCGTGTTCAACGTGGTCTGCGGCGACCGCGACAGCGGCCGGACGCTGGTGGAGCACCCGGTCCCGCAGATGGTCTCGATCACCGGCTCGGTCCGCGCGGGCATGGAGGTGGCCGCCTCGGCCGCCAAGGACCTCAAGCGGGTCCACCTGGAGCTGGGCGGCAAGGCCCCGGTCGTGGTGTTCGACGACGCCGACATCGAGAAGGCCGCCGCGGGCATCGCGGGCGCCGGGTACTTCAACGCCGGGCAGGACTGCACCGCCGCGACCCGCGTGCTGGTGAACGAGCGGCTGGCGAGCGACTTCACCGCCGCCCTCACCGAGCAGGCCAGGAACACCAAGGTCGGCGCGCCGAGCATGGCCGACGCCGACTTCGGCCCGGTCAACAACGCCAACCAGCTCGCCCGCGTGCAGGGCTTCCTGGACCGCGCGCCCGACCACGCCGAGGTCACCGCCGGTGGCTCGCGGGTGACCGGCGCCGGGTACGACGGCGGCTACTTCTTCGCCCCGACCGTCGTCGCCGGGCTGAAGCAGGACGACGAGATGGTCCAGAACGAGATCTTCGGCCCGGTCATCACCGTGCAGACGTTCTCCGACGAGGACCAGGCCGTCGCGTGGGCCAACGGCGTCAAGTACGGCCTGTCCGCGAGCGTGTGGACGAAGGACCACGCCCGCGCCATGCGGATGACCCGCCGCCTGGACTTCGGCGCCGTCTGGGTCAACACCCACATCCCGTTCGTGTCGGAGATGCCGCACGGCGGCTTCAAGCACTCCGGCTACGGCAAGGACCTGTCGATGTACGGGTTCGAGGACTACACGCGCATCAAGCACGTCATGCACTACATCGGCGACTGACCCCGAGCCCGACCACGCACGAAGGAAGCCCCGCCATGACCGAGACACAGGACGCCCCGGTGCGGGGCGACACGGCGACGCTCGCGGCCATCGAGCTCGCCGGCGTGGTGAAGGAGTACCAGTCCCACGGGGAGACCGTCCAGGCGGTCAAGGGGCTGGACCTGACGATCGGGGAGGGGGAGTTCTTCTCCCTCCTCGGTCCGTCCGGCTGCGGCAAGACCACCACCATGCGGATGATCGCCGGGTTCGAGGAGCCCACGTCCGGGCGGGTGTACCTGCACGGCCAGGACGTCACCGGGGTCCCCGCGCACCGGCGCGACGTGAACATGGTGTTCCAGTCCTACGCGCTGTTCCCGCACATGAGCGTGTTCGAGAACGTGGCGTTCGGGCTGCGGCGGCGGGGCGTGGAGCGTTCCGAGATCACCCGGCGGGTCGGCGAGATGCTGGAGATCGTCGACCTGACCGGCCGGGAGAAGCGCCGTCCCCGGCAGATGTCCGGGGGACAGCAGCAGCGGGTCGCGCTGGCCCGCGCGCTGGTCAACCGGCCGCGCGCGCTGCTGCTGGACGAGCCGCTGGGCGCGCTGGACCTCAAGCTGCGCCAGCAGATGCAGGTCGAGCTGAAACGCATCCAGCGCGAGGTCGGCGTCACGTTCGTGTACGTCACGCACGACCAGGGCGAGGCGCTCACCATGTCGGACCGGATCGCGGTCATGAACGACGGGCGGATCGAGCAGCTCGGCTCCCCCCGGGAGATCTACGAGCGGCCGGCGGGCCGGTTCGTGGCCGGGTTCATCGGCACCTCCAACCTGCTGACCGGCACGGTCGGCGAGGTCGCCGGGGACCAGGCGGTCATCGCCTACGGCGACGGCGAGCGGATCGTCGTGCCGCTGCGCGACGGGGACGCGGTCTCCGCCGGGCAGCGGGTGGAGCTGACCGTCCGGCCGGAGAAGATCGAGATCGGCACGGAGCCGCCGCCGGCCGACGGCTCGGCGATCCGGGCGACCGTCACCGAGGTGGTCTACCTGGGCACCTCGACCAACTACAACGTGACCACCTCGGCGGGGGCCGAGGTCGTGGTGTTCACGCAGAACGCGACCTCCGCCGAGGACATCGCCGTTCGGGGGGACAGCGTCTGGCTGTCGTGGCGTCCGCGGTACTCCTACCTGATTGGACCTGCATCATGAGCCGTCATCCCCTGAGCGACGACCCCGCCTTCCTCCGCGGCCTGACGACCAGGCGCGACGCGCTCCGGCTGTTCGGCGCGGCGGGCGCCGGGCTGGCCCTGGCCGCCTGCGGCGTGGAGGGCCAGGGCGGCAAGGACAAGGTGACCCAGTCCGACGTGCAGAAGTTCTGGGCCGGCAAGACCAAGAACGGCACCCTGAACTGGGCGAACTGGCCCGGGTACATGGAGGACGACCGGGCCACCATCAAGGCGTTCACCAAGGCCACCGGCATCAGGGTGGACTACAAGGAGGTCATCCAGGAGAACGCCGAGTGGTTCGGCAAGATCGAGGCGCCGCTGCGGGCGGGCCAGTCGATCGACTTCGACCTCATGGTGATGTCCAACGGCATCCAGCTGGAGAAGACCCGGCAGCTCGGCTACCTCGCGCCGCTCGACCACTCGAAGCTGCCGAACTTCGCCAAGCACGCCGGGCCGAGCTACAAGAACCCCAGTTACGACCCGAACAACGCCTTCACCATCCCGTACACCTCGGGGATCACCGGGATCGCGTACAACACCAAGTACGTCGACGAGGAGATCACCAGCGTCCAGGACCTGTGGAACCCCAGGTACAAGGGGAAGATCGGGATGATGGGCGACTCCCAGGAGCTGGGCAACTTCGGGATGTTCGCCATCGGGGTCGACCCGGAGAAGTCCACGCCCGCCGACTGGAAGAAGGCCGCCGCCAAGCTCCGCGAGCAGCAGGGCCTGGTGCGCAAGTACTACACCCAGGACTACGCCGACGCCATCTCCAAGGGCGACGTGTGGCTCACCATGGCCTGGTCCGGCGACGTCTACAGCCTCGGGCTGGACGACGTGAAGTTCGTGGTGCCCAAGGAGGGCGGCACGCTGTGGACCGACAACATGTGCATCCCGAAGACCGCCGCCAACCCGGTCGACGCGATCACGCTGATGGACTGGCTGTACGACCCGCGCAACAACGCCACCCTCACCGAGTTCATCAACTACATCACCCCCGTCCCGGCCACCCAGCAGATCGTCCGGGACGACGCGGCCAAGGCCAAGGGCGACGAGCGGGCCGAGCTGGAGCGGCTGGCGAGCAGCCCGCTGGTCTACCCGAGCGCGGCCGACCTGGCCCGGCTGCGCCGGTACCGGACCCTCACCCAGGCGGAGGAGACCGAGTACCAGAAGATCTTCACCCCGATCGCGCAGGGCTCGTGAGATGCGCCGTCGCCTGACGCCGTACCTCATGATCCTCCCGGCGGGGCTGTGGCTGGCGGTGTTCTTCGTGGTGCCGCTGGTCCTGATGGCCTCGCTGTCCCTCCAGGAGGGCAACCTGGTCGACGGGTTCCGGCAGACGTTCCACTGGCAGAACTACACCGACGGGCTGAGCACCTACGGCGACAAGTTCACCCGCTCCCTGTGGTACGGGCTGTTGGCGACGCTGGCGTGCGTCGCCATCGCCTACCCGGTGGCGTACTGGATCGCGTTCAAGGCCGGGGACCGCAAGTCCACCTACCTGTTCCTGCTGCTCCTGCCGTTCTTCGTCTCGTTCGTGCTGCGGACGGTGTCGTGGAAGTTCGTGCTGGCCGACAACGGGATCCTGCTCGGCACGCTGAAGGACTGGGGGCTGCTGCCCGACGACTTCCACGTGCTGCAGACCTCGTTCGCGGTGGTCGCGGGGCTGGCCTACAACTTCCTGCCGTTCATGGTGCTGCCGATCTACGTGGCGCTGGAGCGGATCGACTTCCGGGTCGTGGAGGCCGCGCAGGACCTGTACGCCGGGCGCCTGCAGGCGTTCGTGCGGGTGGTGCTGCCGCTGTCGCTGCCCGGGGTGTTCGCCGGCGTGATCATGACGTTCGTGCCGATCTCGGCGGACTACGTCAACGCCGCGGTGCTGGGCGGACCCGGCAACACCATGATCGGCAACGTGATCCAGACCGAGTACTTCAACAACAGCAACTACCCGACCGCCTCCGCGCTGTCGTTCACGCTGATGGCGATCCTGCTCGTCGGGATCTTCCTGTACGCGCGGGTGCTCGGGACCAGGGACGTGCTGGAGGCGGCGGGCCGATGACCACCACTGCTCCCGCCCCGGCGGACGCCCGCACGCCCGCCGTGAAGCGGCGCCGCAGGCCGCGCAACGGCCTGGGCCTGCGGATCTACACCTGGCTGGTGATCGCGTGGCTGGTGCTGCCGATCGCGGTGATGATCCTGTTCGGGTTCAACGACACCACCAGCAAGTTCAACTTCGAGTGGGAGGGCTTCACCCTCAAGTGGTACGCCCGCCTGTTCGACCGGGAGGACCTGACCACCGCGCTGGTCAACTCGCTGACCATCGCGCTGGCCAGCACGGTGATCACCACGGTGCTGGGCACGCTGGTGGGGCTGGCGCTCGGCCGGTACGCCTTCCGCGGCAAGGGCCTGTCGAACCTGGTGCTGTTCGCCGCGATCTCCAGCCCCGAACTGGTGATGGGCGCCTCGCTGCTGTCGATGTTCGTCACGCTGAACACCCCGCGCGGCTACGGGACCATCCTGGTGTCGCACGTGATGTTCTCGATCGCGTTCGTGGCCATGACGGTCCGGGCGCGCGCGGTCGGCCTCGACCCGTCCATCGAGGAGGCCGCCCGGGACCTGGGCGCCGGGCCCTGGACGACGTTCCGGCTGGTCACGTTGCCGCTGGTGCTGCCCGGGGTGATCTCCGGGGCGCTGCTGGCGTTCGCGCTGTCCATCGACGACTTCATCATCACCAACTTCACCAGCGGCTCGACGGTGACGTTCCCGCTGTGGGTATGGGGATCCACGCGGACCGGGACCCCGCCGCAGGTCAACGTGATGGGAACGCTGCTGTTCGCCGCGGGGGCGCTGATCGCGGTGATCAACCTGGTCGCCTCCCGGCGCCGCGCCCGCCGCACCTGAGGGGTTCGCCGACATGAACGTCCTGCAGGCTCTCGCCGACGCGGAGCCGGAGTCCTACTGGCTGGCCGACCCGGCCCGCCCCGAGCCCGCCGCCGCCCTCGTCGGCCCGGTCACCTGCGACCTGGCGGTGGTCGGAGGCGGCTACACGGGGCTGTGGACCGCGCTGCTGGCCAAGGAACGCGACCCGTCTTTGGACGTGGTGGTGCTGGAGGCCGACCGCGTCGGCGGCGCGGCCTCCGGGCGCAACGGCGGTTTCTGCTCCGCCAGCCTCACCCACGGCCTGGGCAACGGGCTGGAACGCTGGCCGCGGGAGCTGCCGACCCTCGAACGCCTCGGCCGCGCGAACCTCGACGGCATCGAGAAGACCCTCGCCCGGTACGGCATCGACGCCGAGTTCGAGCGGACCGGTGAGCTGGACGTGGCGACCGCGCCGTGGCAGCTCGCCGACCTGGCCGAGAGCGCCGAGGCGGCCCGCGCGCTCGGCCAGGATCCGGTGCTGATGGACGCCGACGAGGTCCGCGCCGAGATCGACTCGCCGACCTACGTCGGCGGCCTGTGGGACCGGGACGGCACCGCCATGGTCCACCCGGCCAAGCTGGCCTGGGGCCTCGCCGACGCCTGCCGCTCCCTGGGCGTCCGCATCCACGAACGCACCCCCGTGCGCTCCCTGGCCGACCGGTCGGGGCGGCTGAGGTTGACGACCCCGTACGGGTCGGTGTCGGCGGCGAAGGTCGCTCTCGGGACGGGCGTGTTCCCGCCGCTGCTCCGGCGGCTCAGGCACTTCCTGGTCCCGGTGTACGACTACGCCCTGATGACCGAGCCGCTCAGCGAAGCGCAGCTCGCGTCCCTCGGGTGGCGGCACCGGCAGGGCGTCGGCGACAGCGCCAACCAGTTCCACTACTACCGGCTCACGGCCGACAACCGGATCCTGTGGGGCGGCTACGACGCCATCTACCACTACGGCAACGGGCTGCGCGCCGAACTGGAACGCCGCCCCGCCACCTTCGCGACGCTGGCCCGCCACTTCTTCGCGACGTTCCCGCAGCTCGAAGGGCTCCGCTTCACGCACGCCTGGGGCGGGGTCATCGACACCTGCAGCAGGTTCTGCGCGTTCTACGGCACGGCCCACAAGGGCCGCCTGGCCTACGCCGCCGGGTACACCGGGCTCGGCGTGGGCGCCACGCGCTTCGGCGCGGAGGTCATGCTCGACCTGCTGTCGGGACGGGAGACCGAGCGGACACGGCTGGAGATGGTGCGCACCAAGCCGGTGCCGTTCCCGCCGGAGCCCCTGCGGTACGGGGTGATCGAGCTGACCCGCCGGTCCATCGCCCGCGCCGACCGCAACGAGGGACGCCGCGACCTGTGGCTGCGGACGCTGGACCGGCTGGGCCTCGGGTTCGACTCCTGACCGGGCGCGCCGCTCAGGTGGCGGCGGGCTCGGTGCGGCGTGCGGCGACCAGGGCCAGCACGCCCACCGCGATGAGCGCCCAGCCCCCGGAGGCCGGCTCGACGATCACCATGGGCACGCCCAGCAGCAGCAGGTAGACGCCGATCTGCCGGGGCACGCGCCCGGTGGTGCGCAGGGCCCACTGCGTCAGGGTCCCGACGGCGAAGAAGCCGATGCCCGCGAAGAAGAACCACAGCGCGGACTCCCGCTCGGCGTCGCCCTCGACCCCGTTGAGGACCCCGGCCTCGACGATGTCGCCCCACGCGTCGGGCATCATGGCGAAGGCGTACACGGTGTGGATGACCGCCAGGCCGACGATCAGGCGGGGCAGCCAACGGGCGGATGCGTTCACGACGACCTCCTAGGCGGCCCGCGCCCCGGCGCGGGCCATGCCGGCGACCACCAGGTGGTGGAACGGGCGGATGGCGTTGAAGTAGAGCGGTCCGAGGGCGTGGTGGTACTTCACGACGGTGACCACGTCGAACCGGTTGAGGTCGCCCTCGGGCCGGGCGACGATCGCCAGGTACGCGGTCAGGTGCCGGTCGGCGGTCTCCAGCAGCAGGTGGCGGTCCTCGACGGCCTCGGTCACGGTGAAGAACTGCACCCGGGCACCGGGGGTGAACGGCACGTCCTCCGGCCGGAACCGCTGGTCGATCCGGTCGCCGGAGCCGTCGAGCCCGACGGCGCGCGCCAGGATGTCGCGCACCCGGAACAGCGCGGTCATCCAGGCGGGCCGCCAGCTCAGCGCGGCGGCGGCGTACTCCCGCAGGGTCAGCGCCGCCTCGGCGTGCTTGACGTCCACGTGGTCGGCGTCCCCGAGCAGCGTCCGCAGCTCGGGGATGTCAGGTCTGGTCCGCATCGTCCTCTCCTCGCCTCGTCGCGAGCCGGATGGTGAGCTCGTACATCTCCCGCAGCTCGGGGCCGGTCAGCGTCGGGACGATCTGCTCGGCCCCGATGGTGACCAGGTAGAACAGCCGGGCGATCCGGTCGGCCTCGGCGGCGTCGCCGCTGTGGGCCCGCCACAGGGAGCGCAGGTAGGCCACCCGGGTCGCGTCGATCCGTTCCTGGACGCGCCGCACCTCCGGGTCCTGCAGGGCCCAGGCCCGGACGGCGATCTCCAGCCGGGGCGAGTCCTTGGCCTGCACCACCAGGTCGACCAGCCGTTCCAGCCGGGTCAGCGGCGGGGCCTGCGGGTCCCGCTCGACCTGGTCGATGTACCGGACGGTGCACTCGGCCTCGAAGTGCCGCAGCAACGCCGTCCGGTAGCCGCCCATGCCGCCGAAGTGGTGGTAGAAGGAGCCCTTGCTGAGCCCGAGCCGCCCGGTCAGCCGCTCGATGGTCAGCGCCGGGGCGCCCTCGTCCGCCAGGATCTCCAGACCGGCGTCCAGCCAGTCGCGTTTGCTCGCCATCCCCCCACCATTCCATACCGTTTGGTACGGTCCGAGCATACCAAACGGTATGGTCTGGTCCTGGGGCGGCGGGGGGCCGGGGCGGTGAGAGGAGGGTCACGCCCGGCGGCGGGCCGCGGTCAGGGGTAGCCGGTGCGGCCGTCGAGGGTCTCGCGGAGGATGTCGAGGTGACCGGCATGCCGGGCGGTCTCCTCGATCATGTGGATGACCACCCAGCGCACCGAGCGGCGCTCGCCCCGGCGTTCGGTCGCCGCCAGGGCCGTCAGGCCGAGGTCGCCGACGATCTCGTCGGAGCGGTCGCACTGCCGCCGGTAGTCCGCCAGCAGGGTGGCCAGCGGGACGTCGTCCACCCGGAAGTCACGGTCGGGGTCCTCGTCGGTCCACGGGCCCAGCTCGGGCTCGCCCATCAGCACGTGGCAGAACCACGACTGCTCCACCCAGCGCAGATGGCTCACCAGCCCGGCCACCGTCATCAGCGGCGAGGTCGGCAGCACGGCGCGGTGCGCGAGGTCCTCGTCCAGGCCCTCGCACTTGGCGGTCACCGCCGCCCGGTTGAGGTTGAGGAAGGCCAGCAGCAGGGTCTGCTCGTCCGCGGCGGGCGGCGGGATCTCGAACACTCGGGAAGGTCTCCTCGGCAGGTCAGGCCAGCGTCTCCACCTGGTCGGCCAGCTGCCCGGCGGTGGGCCGGGTGCTCGGGTCGCCGAGGCAGGACCGGATCAGGTCGGCGACCTTCTGCGGCAGGTCGTCCGACACCGACGGGGGAGTGCTCAGCACCTTGCGCAACGTCAGCAGCGGATCGTGCACCGGCAGCCCACCGTACAGGCCCGTGCCGCTGGCGAACCAGTGCAGGGTCGCGCCCAGCGACCACACGTCCACGGCGGTGCTGGTCGGCTCGCCCCGCAGGATCGCCGGGTCGGTGAACTCCACCGACGGCAGCGCCCCCATCCCGGTGATGGTGACCCCGGGGGACAGCACCTGCGCCAGCCCCAGGTCGGCCAGCTTCCCGCCGTCCTCGGTGAGCAGGATGTTGGACGGGTTGATGTCGCGGTGCACGATGCCCGCGTCATGCAGCGCCTGCGCCGCGCGGGCCGCGCAGGCCAGCGCCCGGTACAGGTCCGAGCGCTCCCGGGGGCCCGCCGGGGCGGCCAGCGAGCCCCCCGGCAGGTACTCCATCGAGTAGTAGAAGATCCCGGCCTGCTGCCCCGCGTCGTACAGCGTCACCAGGTGCGGCGAGCGCACGGCGGCGAACGCCTTCAGCTCCCGGGTGGCCCGGCGGAAGGCGTCCTCGCCCGTCCCGCCGACCACCTTCACGGTGACGTACTCGGCGTCCACCGGGAGTCGTTCCGGGCGGTGGGCGAGGAAGAACTCCCCGTGGTTGCCCTGCCCCAGCGACTTGATGAAGTCGTAGTCCGCGATCCCCTGCATCAGGTGTCCTTTCCAGCCGACTGAGCGGCGCGGCGCTCGGCCGGGTCGACCAGGGCGACCCGCCGCCCGGCGGCACGCCGGACGGCGTCCTGCCCGGGGGCGGTCGGGGAGATGACGATCACGTCGGGTTCCGCGCCGGCCACCAGGTCCGGCAGCTCGGCGGCCACGTCGGCGGAGAACCGGCTGACCACCCGGACCGGCAGGTCCTCGGTGCGGATCCGGGACGCCAGGCCCTCCAGGCCCGCCAGCGTCCCGGCCATCTCGGCCAGCTCGGCCGACAGGCCCAGCCCGACCTCCAGCCGCTCGGCCGGGTAGGGCCGCAGGTGCACCAGCACCACCTCGGCGGTGCCCGGCCCGGCGGCCCGCTCGCGGGCCAGCTCCGCCAGCCCGGCGGCGGCGTCGGCGTCCTCGGGGTCGTCCACGACCACCAGGACCCGCCGGTCGACATGACCGCCCAGCGCCGCGCGCTCGGCCTCGGCCAGGTCGCGGGCCACCTGCCGGGCCGGGTACACCCAGCTCAGCAGCGGCCCCGTCATGGCGGTGGTGACCAGGGCCATCACCACCATCAGCGAGTACAGCTCGGTGTCCAGCACGCCCTTCTGCAGGCCGACGCTCAGGATGACGATCTCGGTGAGGCCCCGGGTGTTGATCAGCGCCGCCAGCGCCGCCGCCTGCCGCCCCGGGACCCGGTGCAGCCGGGCCGCCGCGTACGCGCCGCCGATCTTGCCGAACACCGCGACGAACAGGATCACCGCGAGCACCCCGACGCTGCTGAGGTCCAGCGTGGTCAGGTCCACCGACATCCCGGCGACCACGAAGAACATCGGCAGCAGCAACAGCACCGCGAGCTGCTCGAGCCGTTCGAGGATCTCGTGGTTGAGCTTCTCGGCGCCCTCGCGGGGCATCACCGCGCCGAACAGGAACGCCCCGAAGATGAAGTGGACGTGCATCCACTCGGTCGCCCACGCCGACGCGAACAGCCCGATCAGCACCAGGGCGAGCAGGTTGGGGGTGAGCCGCCCGGCGCGTTCGTAGGCCCCCACCAGCCGCCGCAGCAGCGGGCGCACGCCCAGGAACATCACCAGCGCGAACGGCACCGCCAGCGCCACGTGCCACTGGCCCGACCCGCCGGACCCGGCGATGGCGACCACCACGGCCAGCACCGTCCAGGCCAGCACGTCGATGATCGCCGCGCAGGCCAGCGCCAGGCCGCCCAGCCGCGTGCGGTGCATCTCCCGGTCGGTCAGGATGCGGGCCAGCACCGGGAACGCCGTCGCCGACATCGCCGCGCCGAAGAACAGCACGAACGCCAGCGTCTTGCCCTGGTCGTGGTCTCCGGCCAGCCACAGCGCCACCAGGCAGCCCAGCCCGAACGGCAGCAGCGTCGAGCCCAGCGACACGCTCGCCGCGACCCGGCCCTTGCCGCGCACCAGCTTCTGGTCCAGCTCCATGCCGACCACGAACATGAACAGGACCAGGCCCACGTCGGCCAGCCCCTTGAGCACCGGCCGCAGGTCGGCGGGGAACAGGTCCTTGCCGATCGTGTCGCCGAGCAGCGTCGGGCCGAGCAGGATGCCCGCCAGGATCTCCCCGATCACCGGGGGCTGCCCGACCAGCTTGGCGCCCATGCCCAGCAGCCGGGCCAGCGCGAGCACCACGACGATGTCGAGCAGGAGGATGTCGACGCGCAGCATCAGTGCTTCCTGTGGGACTCGTAACGGAAACTGCGCGAGGCCCCCAGGCGCACCATGGTGCCCGGCCAGATCTGGAACGGCTGGTTGGCCGGGATCTGCTGGTACTCGCTCTCGCCCGGCGGCATCACGTAGGTGCCGTTCACCGAGCCGAGGTCGATGAGCTGGACGTCCCACTCGTGCAGCCGGACCTGCACGTGCCGCCGCGACACCGAGCCGCTCTGGTCGTCGACCCGGGCGGGCCGGGCCTTCCCGGACGTGACCTCGGGGGCCCGTTCGGGGTCGCGGCCCATGATGTAGTCGGTGTCGAGCCGCAGCGCCATGCCGTCGTCCAGCACCAGCACGCCCAGCGGGGGCCGCGGCCCGCGCCGCGGCACGATGGTGAGCTGGCCCATGGCGATGCCGCAGATCCCGCAGTAGTGCGAGCGGGGGTCGTTGAAGTGGCCGTTCTTGCAGTCGCCGCCCCACACCTCCGGACGGGCGTCCGGCTCGGGCTCGATCCGCGTGGGCGGCGGCGGGGCCGGCGGGGCGGGCGCGTCGGGCGGCTGGATCAGCAGCACCGCCTCGAACGGCTGCGAGCGGATGTCGTCGGGCGCCACGTCCGCCGGGACCGCCCGCCGGTCACCGGCCAGGCCGGGAACCGGATGCTCGGGCACCGGGACCAGGCCCTGCGGGGTGGGCGCCTCCAGCGCC
>DATADI010000573.1:0-5799 GCA_036258615.1 Thermomonospora sp.
GCCCCACCCCGGGCGCCCCCGCCCCCGGAACGAGCGGCCCGCCCCCAGGCGGCCCCGTCCCCGGAGCGAGCGGCCCGACCCCGAGCGGTCCCACCCCCGGGACGAGCGGCCCGACCCCAGGCGGCCCCGTCCCCGGATCGAGCAGCACCGCCCCCGGCGGTCCTGTGCCTGGATCGAACGGCCCCACCCCGGGCGCCCCCGCCCCCGGATCGAGCGGCCCGGCCCCGGGCGGTCCTGTGCCCGGATCGGGTGGCGACGGGTTCCCGGGCGGGCGTCACGATGGCGACGGGTTCCCGGACGCGCGCAGCGACGGGGACCAGACCGGTGACGGGTCCGGGAACAGCGGGCCCGTCCCCGACGGGCTGCCGCCCCATCTGCACGACGTGTGGCGCGGCAGTGAGGAGACCCCGGCGGGACGGTCGTTCTTCGGCCCGGACGAGCAGGGCATGCGGGACCTGGCGCAGCGGGTCCCCGCCGATCCGCACCGCTTCGTCGTGGACGGGCACGGCGACGCCAACGGCATGTGGACCGGCGGGCAGCGCCTGTCGGTGGACGACGTCGCCGACCTGATCCGCAACGACCCGAACTGGAACGGCCGCGAGGTCCTGCTGATCTCCTGCCACACCGGCCAGGGGGACTTCGCCCAGCAGCTCGCGCAGCGGCTCGGCGTCCCGGTGACCGCGCCGACCACCCAGGCGTGGACCGACCGGCAGGGCCGTGTCTTCGCCTCCGACGCCACCACCCGCCGCGACGGCGAGACCGAGCCGACCTGGCCGCCGAACGGGTCCTGGAACACCCACCACCCCGACGGCACGACCACGCCCTCCGGTGCCGACGGGTTCCCCGCGCCCGCCGACCCCTCCCGCGCCGGCCGGGACGGACGGGACGGGGACGCGCCTCCCGAGGGGGCCGCGCCGCGTGCCGCCGACCCGCCACCGGCGGCGCAGCCCGCCCCTGATCCGCAGCAACGCCCGGCGGACGAGCCCGCCCAGCGGATCCAGGACGACCCCCGCGTCCAGCGGATGCTCGACCAGGCGGGCGAACCGCTCGGCGACCAGCTCCGCGCCGAACTGCGCGACGTCCTCCCCGCGCACCCCGACCTCGCGCGGATCATCGAGGGCACCGGCCCGCCGCCGCTGACCGACCTGGAGCGCGGCCTCCGCGAGTCGCTGCTGTCGCGTCCCAAGACGCTGCACAGCCTGCTGTCGCATCCCGAGGCGATCCCCGTCCTGGAGCACGCCGTCGCCGAGGTCAACCGTCTCGGCCCGGACGCGATCCTCAACGGTGACGGGCCCACCGCGCAGCCCACCCCGCTCACCGACGAGCAGCGGGCCGCCAGCCAGGCGCTCGCCGACTCGGTGACCGCCGGGCGCCGCCCCGGCGAGGACCCCAGCCCCCGCGTCGCGCCCGACCAGCCCGGCTTCGACCCGTCCCAGGTCGGCGACCGCACCGACCGCGAGGACCGGTACATCAACCGGTACCTGGACGGGCTGTACCAGGCCATGCGCGACTCGGTGCCCGTCCTGCGGGACCTGGTCAACGACCCGGCCATCCGGGAGGCGGGCGGCGACCCGCACCTGCGGCCGGGGGAGAAGGACCGGGTCCGCGCGCTCGACAAGATCTTCGGCGACTACCAGGGCGACCCGAGCCGGCTCAGCGACCTGCTCGGCGCCAAGATCCAGTTCAGCACGGTGGACGGCCTGTACCGGGCGCTGGGCGACATCCAGCAGATCGCCGCCCGGCACGGCGTGGAGATCGTGTCGGTCAAGGACCGCATGCAGAACCCGCAGGCCAGCGGCTACCGCGACGTCCAGATGACGGTACGGATGCCGAACGGGCACATCGGCGAACTGCGGCTGCACCTGCGCTCCATCGACGACGTCGCCTCCTACGAGCACGCCCTGTACGAGGTCCGCCGCGACCTGCCGATGACGGCCGCCGACCAGAACCGCCCCCTCACCCCCGAGGAGGCGGCCCTCGACCGCGCCATCAACCAGCAGGTCATCACCCGCTTCCAGGACGCCCTCCAACAGGCCCTCGGCCCCTCCACCGGCACACGGCTGACCGGGGACGCGGGCGACGCCCCGCCACCACAGGCCGAGAACCGCCCCCGCGTCACCGACCAGCCGTCACCGGCCACGGACGCGCCCCCGCCGGAGCCCCGCCAGACCGACGACGCCCCCGGCCCCAGCCGCTCCTCCGACCCCGCCGCCGCGCTGCCCCCGCACCTACGGGACGTGTGGCGCAACAGTGCGGAGACCCCGGCGGGCCGCTCCTTCTTCGACCCGTCCGAACAGGGCATGCGGGACCTGGCGCGGCGCGTCCCCGCCGACCCCCAGCGGTTCGTCGTGGACGGCCACGGCGACGCCGACGGCATGCGGATGGGCGACCGCCGCCTGTCGGTGGACGACGTCGCCGACCTGATCCGCAACGACCCGAACTGGAACGGCCGCGAGGTCCTGCTGATCTCCTGCGACACCGCCCAGGGCGACTTCGCCCGGCAGCTCGCCCAGCGCCTCGGCGTCCCGGTCACCGCCCCCACCACCCAGGCGTGGACCGACCGCCAGGGCCGCGTCTTCGCCACCGACCCCACCCCCGGCCCCGACGGCCGCAACGAACCCACCTGGCCCCCCAACGGCACCTGGAACACCCACCACCCCGACGGCACCACCCGGACGGCGGGCCACGACGGCAGCCCCACCGGCACCCTCGACCCCGGCCAGGCCCCACCGCCCGGCACCGCCGCCGCCCGGAGCGCCGACGACACGCCGCCGTCGCGTACCTCCGACGAGCTGATGCGCCGTGTCCTGGAGAACGGCCGCGTCCAGCAGGCGATCGAGAGCGTCCGGGACAAGCCCTACAACGAGCAGGGCGACAAGCTCGGCGACCTGCTGGAACGGGAACTCCGGGACCAGCTGCCCGGCCATCCCGGCCTGGCGCGGATCCTGGAGGGCGAGGGCCCGCCGCCGCTGTCCTCCCTGGAGGAGTCGGTCCGTGAGTCGCTCCTGGCCCGGCCGAAGACGATGCACAGCCTGCTGTCGCATCCCGAGGCCATCCCGATCCTGCTGGACGCCATCAACGACGTGCACGAGCAGGGCCCGGAGGCGTTCGCGGAGAACTACGAGCCGCGCGTCACCCCGACCGAGCCGCACCACGAGGCGATCAGCGAGGAGGTGAGCCGCGAGGTCGGGCGGACCAAGTCCCCGGACCAGCCGGGGTTCGACCCCGCCCAGGTGCGCGACCGCACCGATCGCGAGGACGCCTACATCACGGCGTACGTGAACGAGCTGTACGGGCAGGCACGCTCACAGACCGGTGTGCTCGCCGACATCCTGCGGACCCTGGGGGACGACACCGGCGGCACTCCCCGAATGCGTCCCGGCGAGAAGGACCGTGTCCGCGCGGACGACAAGGTCTTCGGGGACTACCAGGGCCGGCCCCAGCGGCTCTCCGATCTGCTCGGCGGCATCGTGCAGTACGACTCCGTCGACCGTCTCTACGATGGGCTGCGGGAGGTGCGCGCGCTGGCGGAGCTGCACGGCGCCGAGATCGTCGCGGTCAAGGACCGGCTCATGAACCCGGTCGACAGCGGTTATCGTGACGTCCAGATGAGCATCCGGATGCCGAACGGGCACATCGGCGAACTGCGGCTGCACCTGGCGTCGATCGACAGTGTCTCCAGCTATGAGCACGCCCTCTACGAGGTCAAGCGTGACTTCCCGAACGTGGCGCGCGAACTGGCCGATCTGGGACAGCGGGACGCGGAGCTGACCCCGGAGGAGAAGGCGCTGATCGAGGCGGTCACCAGGAGAACCCAGCAGATCTTCTGGTCCGCCCTTCAGCACTCCCTCCCGGAACACGAGAGAGATGATCGGTGGCACGTACCATAAGGAAGCTGGAATATTACCTGTGGGATGATTTCCTTCCGGTCTTCCTGATCCACATCGACGACGGCGGCCTGCAGGCGTGGGTCTACGAGGGCGAGACCGGTGGATTCCGGTCCGACCTCGGTTACGTCAAGGTCATGTTCGACCCGTACACCTCGTCGGACAAGCTGACCCGGGAGCAGTTCGTCCAGGAGGTCGAGGCGCTCCGCGGCGACGACGTGACACGCGGCTGGCTGACCTGGGAGGGCCCGGTCGTCGCCCTGTACGAGACCATCCAGCCGATCGTGGACCGGGTCCGGCACGGGGGGCGGCTGGATCCCGAGGACGAGGCGTTGGTGCGTTCGCTGCGGGAACGCACCCACACGATGTTCGAAGCCCAGTTGCGGGAGCGGGGCGGCCTGGGCCTGCCCCAGGTGGGTGATCCGGTCCCGGTCGACCCGAGGCTGAAGGAGCCGATCTCGCCGGACTGGCGGGCCGTGCCGGACGACCTCGCGGCCGACATCGCCCGCCGGGCCGCCACCCTCGCCGGTCCGCTCCGCGACCGTGACGCCGAGGGTGTCGCGAGCGCGCTGGGCTGGCCCGTCACCGAGACGACGGTCACCGAGCACGCGACCTACCATCACCTGGCCCCCGGCCTGCCCATCGGCAGGGACACCGTCAGGATCACCGACCGCGACGGGTCCCTCATGCTCGAGATCCCCCTCAGCGACAGCGGAAGGGACACCCGGCCCGCGTTCTCCCGTTTCCTGTTCCGCGAGTACAAGCGCCTCACGGCGGCGATCCGCCCCGTCTTCGACCAGGCGCCGCAGGAGACCGGCGGGCGCTGGCCGGAGCGGAGCTGGTACGTGAACGGCGTCGGCCTCTTCGTCCGGCGCGGGGCGTCCTGCGTGCAGCTGCTCGTCATGCCGGAGGACGAGGCCCGAGCCCGGCTACAGCAGGTCATCCGCGAGTCGGCGGCAGAGTGAGGCCGCACCCGCTCGCCCCGGGGCCGGAGTGAATGGGATGCTGGAGGTCAAGCGTTGGTCGATCTGCGAGGCCTGTGTGCATCTGCGGTCCACTTCGAACCCGGATCACCAGGGCGACTCCGTCTACACGGTTGACATCCAATACTGTGCGGCGTTCCCCGACGGCGTTCCGGAGGACATCTATCCGGGCGGGTTCGACCACCGGCGGCGCGAGGAGTCGCTATGGCGTCGTCGCGCGCTGGTGCGGCGGATATCCGGTGCGGACCGGCTCGAGATTCCTGTCCACGAAGATGGGAGCCCTGCGTTTTATCAGGTGGGAGACGCGCGGTGGCTCGGAGTCGTCACCACGGGAAGGCCGATCCCCGGCTGGGAGATTCCGAAGGACTGCGCACGTTGGGAGCGGACGACGTTCGCATGGCTGGCCGCGCTTCCGCCCGAAGATCTGTTCCTTTATGTGGACGACGAAGGTCCGCTGGTTCCGCTCCGAGACCTGCACGGCTGGCGGCGTTGACGGCGGGGGAACGTCCATGCTGGAGGTCAAGCGCTGTTCGATCTATGAGGCGTGCGCACATTTGCGACTCACTCCGAATCCCGACCATGACGGGAAATCCCCCTACACGGTATTCGATCAATTCTGCCAGGCGTGGCGGATCCCCGAGTACTGCGCTCGCTGGCAGCCGACCACCCTGGACAGGGTCGCCGCACTTCCGGCCGAGAAGCTGTTGCTCTATGTCGACGACCAGGGCCCACTCGTACCTGCTCGTGATCTCCACAAACCTCGGTGAACGCCGTTGTGGTTCATGTGTGTCCCGAGTGCAGATGCTGGAGGACGGACTGGTCGGCGGTGGAGTGAGGATCTGGACCGCTCGCCCTAGGATGATCGGGACCTTCATGCCGCTGAGCAGGATCGGAACGGAGGACCCGCTGGTGGATCGGGAGCCGCAGAG